>JAHDGC010000959.1 GCA_020627865.1 Saprospiraceae bacterium
TACATTTCTGTCATCTTGCCACTCGCCGTCAGGAAGGCCTTTACCTATCTCGTTCCTACAAAACTGGAAACACAGATACAGTTCGGCATTCGGGTGGAAGTACCTTTTGGAAAAAATAAACTTTACGCCGCTCTAGTCATCGAAACCGACAGTGTCGCTCCAGAGGATTATAAGGCCAAGCCTATTATCTCCATAATAGATCAAGTTCCCATTATAGACGAAAAGCAGCTTCAACTGTGGCAATGGCTCTCGGCTTATTATGCCTGTACACTTGGGGAAGTCATGAATGCAGCACTACCCTCGGCTTTCAAAATAAATAGTGAGACCCGAATCATGGCCAGCTCTGTGTTCGATGAATTTTACGAAGGGCTGACGGACAAGGAGTACATGATTGCCCAAGCACTCAAGCACCAAAAGGAATTGAGCATAAAAGAAGTACAGAAGATTCTACAACAAAAAACAGTTTATCCACTGATCAAAAATTTGCTGGAAAAGAAAATTATTTTTGTAAAAGAAGAAATGCAGCAAAAATACAAGGCCAAAACCGTTACCTGTGTCCGCCTGGCAGAACCTTACCGTTCTAATTCTTCTAAACTTGACGATGCCTTCAAACTCTGTAGCCGCTCCAACAGGCAGGTGGAAGCCCTTATGGCATATATCCAACTCTCACGAGAACAAAAAAGCATTCGCAAACAGGATATTTATGAAAAAGCAACTGTAGATTCAACAGTACTAAATGCTTTGGTCAAAAAGAAAATCTTTGAATATTATGACAAAGAAGTCAGCCGATTAAACGTATATGAAGATACCGTTGAAGATATTAAAGAGTTAACCCCACAGCAAACGCAAGCCTGTACCGCCATCAGGGAGGGTTTTGCCAACAAGAAAGTAACATTATTGCATGGTGTCACCGGAAGTGGCAAGACAAGGGTATACGCGGAACTCATCCAAGAGCACCTTCAGCGCAACGAGCAGGTATTGTATTTGATTCCTGAAATTGCACTGACCACACAGCTGACCAAACGGATGCAAAAGGTTTTTGGAGACCGTGTCGCTGTTTATCATTCCCGTTTAAACAACAATGAACGTATCGAACTCTGGCAAGCGGTCTTGCAAGGCAAACCCCTTATCATGGCCGCTCGTTCCGGACTATTCCTGCCCTTCTCCAATTTAAAACTCATCATTGTGGATGAATCCCATGATGGTTCCTTCAAGCAATTTGATCCTGCCCCACGTTATAATGCCCGCGATGCTGCCATTTACATGTCCAGATTGCACGATGCTAACATTATACTTGGAACAGCAACGCCTTCTATAGAATCCTATTTCAATGCCAAATCGGAAAAGTACACCCTTGTAGAAATGAAGGAACGTTTTGGTGGCATCCAGCTTCCTAAAATTCTAGTTGTAGATGCCAAAGTGGAGATGAAAAAACGGCAGATGCAATCGCATTTCACCTCCGTACTGATCCACGAGATGGAAGAAACCTTGAAACGAGGGGAACAAATTATTCTTTTCCAGAACCGCCGGGGATATGCCCCCATTCTCAAATGCTTAACCTGCACTTGGAAGCAGGAATGTATCCACTGCGATGTTAGCCTGACTTACCATAAGTATACCAACAACATGCGCTGCCATTACTGTGGCTATCATCACCGGATTTTGCCGGCATGCCCAAAATGTGGTGACCCGCAGCTTACCCTCAGGGGTTTTGGCACAGAAAAGATTGAAGATGAATTGCAAATTTACCTGCCCAAAGCCAAGATTTCCAGAATGGATTTTGATACGGTAAAATCAAAGCAGGCGCATAGTATGATTATCAATGATTTTGAAGAAAAGCGGATTGATGTATTGGTGGGTACCCAAATGGTCACGAAGGGCTTGGATTTTGATAATGTTGGCCTAGTTGGGGTCTTGAATGCAGATTCGCTCTGGCAATTCCCAGATTTTCGTTCCAGCGAGCGTGCCTTTCAGATGATGACTCAAGTAAGTGGGCGGGCAGGCAGGAAGCAACGACAAGGGAAAGTCATTATACAAACATTTGATCCAAGTCATCCAATCATCCGGGAGGTCTTGAATTATGATTTTAATTCTTTTTACCAAAGGGAGCTTTTGGAACGACAAAGTTTTAAATATCCCCCCTACTTCAGGGTTATCAAATTAACCTTGAAACATCCAAAGGCTCAACTTTTGAATGAGGCTACCCGTTTTTTTGTGACCAAACTGGTTCAACTCCTCGGCTCAAGGGTGCTTGGCCCAAGTGTTCCGCATGTCCCCAGGGTTAGGAATTATT
>JAHDGC010000960.1:0-264 GCA_020627865.1 Saprospiraceae bacterium
GCGTGAAAATGATGTTGGGTTCGCTTGAATTTGCCAGAAGCAACTCCGGTAAAATCTGTCCATGTATCCGTTCCCGTGTACTGGTTGGACTCAAGATCACCACCGCTATTATGGTTAAGTACTATATCCGCATACACTTCTAGGTTTTGTGCATGAGCAGCATTGATGAGGGCAGTTAATTCTGTTTTTGAACCAAAGCGAGTCTCGACTGTTCCGTGCTGATTGTAGTCTCCAAAATCAAAATAGTCGGCGGGGTCATAGCCC
>JAHDGC010000960.1:285-2281 GCA_020627865.1 Saprospiraceae bacterium
AACTCGCAACTTTTGTTTCAATATGATCCCACCAGCCTCCGGGAAGGTCTATATTCCAGTAAAAGCCCTGCATCATGACGGGGCCACCGGCATTATTTCTTGCCGTTGTCGAATTTGGTCTGGCATTGGTTTGGAATGGTTTTCCGTCGTGCTGTGTTACCTCCACCACATTGATTTCTGCTTGTTCTGGAGTTAGTTCATCATCTTGAATTGTTGCATCCTGATTGCAGGAATAAAAAGTAATAATAAGAAAGAAAAAAGTCAGATTTTTAAGATAAATTTTCATATTTAAAATTTTGTAAAACAAATAATGCACGCATGATACAAAATTTTAATGTAAAAAAATACTGTACCGTGTTTTTTTTGTTTCAAGTAATACAATTGCTTATCTTTCTTTGCGATACAAGGCTATCAATCCCAATATCGGCCCGAATGCAAGAAAGAGGTAAATATTATTTGCATCCATACTGTTGGATAAAGCACTCATTAATTGGATGCTGACAATCGTTATGGCAAAACCGATGCAATTTACAATGGTCAGGGCCGTCCCTTTGTATGCTGCTATGGCATTTTGGGCAACCAAAGTTGAGAACAGGGGAGAGTCCGCAATGACAACCAGCCCCCAGAAAATCAGAAAGCCAACAAAAATAAACGGTATACTTAAACTGAAAATAAATGGTGAAATCAAGCAACATATACACGACATGCTCAAGGCAAAAAAAGCTGTCTTTTTGGTGCCAATTTTTTGGGCAATGTAACCGCCCAAGATACAGGAAAGCCCACCGAGTCCGATGATCAAAAAGGATAAAACGGGAATATTGAAGTTTGCATGTGGATGATTCACCATGTAGTTGCTTAGCATCACGGGAACCAATGCCCAAAATGCATAGAGTTCCCACATATGACCGAAGTAGCCAAATGCTGCTGCACGGAATTTTTTGTTTTTGAAAACTTTAAAAAAAGCAGAAAAATCCGGTTGTTGACTCGGCCTTCGAAATGGGCCATTCGGAACAAAGAAGAACATGAGTAAGCCTCCGAAGGTAGCCAGAACAGAAGTAAAAATCAGCACGGAGCGCCAGGGCAATTCCCCAGAAAATCCTTTTAGCAAATGGGGAAAGGCTGTCCCGACAACCAATGCCCCAACTAAGAAACCAAGCGATTTGCCCAACCCTTTTTGGTAATAATCCGCCGCAATTTTCATCCCGACCGGATAGATACCTGCTAGCGAGAAGCCTGTCAAAAAACGAAAGCCTAGCAAAGTCGGGAGGCTATTGTTTTCCAATATCGTACCAAGATTAAAGCATGCTCCGGCAATGGCGCAAACCATAAAAACGCGGGAAGGCGAAAAGCGATCTGCAATGGTCAGCAAGGCGAAAACCAAGGTGCCGACGATGAACCCGAATTGTACGGCAGAAGTCAGGTGCCCCAAAGCACTTTCTGGCAGTTGGAAAGTGGCGACAAGATCATTCATGACACCGTTCCCCGCAAACCAAAGGGAAGTGCAGCAGAATTGGGAGAGCACGATGCAGGGCAGTATCCATTTTTTGATAGGCATAGTATGTTAGTCTGTGTGTAAATGTACAGCTTTAAAATCGTCCTTTTCACTCTTCCTTTTTTCCTTCTGTCAATCTATGTTTTGGATTTTGGTGCGGGATGGTATCCAGAAGATTGCGGACTTCATCAATATTGTCGGTGATTTTTGAAATATGCCATTGCAGGTTTTTGCGTTGAAATTCTTCTTCCTTGAGCCGCTGGAATTCCTTGAGGATAAAAACCTGAAAAGGAGGGCTGAGCCAGTAGCAAAACCCTAGTGCAATATCTTTATGGGCAAAAGTGCCACCACCACGGATGGGCTTGGTGAAGATACCGATGGCATTCGTTTTTTTCACCCAAGCAGAGGGGGAAATGGCAAAACGGTTCCGGCCGGCTTTATCCATTAGGGCATCGAATTCGACACCCTTAAAATTCGGGTTAGAAATTTTTTCCCATGTGGCCA
>JAHDGC010000961.1 GCA_020627865.1 Saprospiraceae bacterium
ACCAAGCCCTTGCAATTCCCAGTTTTTACTATTAAATCCGATAGCTGCAATAAAAAACAAAGAACTCAGAATAAATAATCGAAGCGGATGAATATAACTTTTGTGTTTGCCCTTGAAGAAAACACTCGTCAATTTCCCTGGAATAAAAAGATGGCGAATGGTTTTGAAAAGGCGAGCATCATAATTGAAAACCGTACCAAAAAAAACGGAAAAGATCTCAAGAACTGAAGTCCTCCCATCCGTGTTTTTCTGGCCACAACGAGCACAAAATTTGTCCTTTTCTGAAATGGTATGGTTGCAATTCAGACATTTAGTGTGTATATTGTTTTTTGTTTCCATGTCTGCATTAATTTCCTGAGTGCTAGCTATATTCAATTATTGAAATTTTGTATACAACAACCCCAATCACGAAAAAGACCCTACATTCAGAAAACCGTCCCTCCCTACGAACCCCGCATCTGACCTCTAAAAGTCGAGCAAAGCGAGACGATCTAACACCTGCCTGTCCTGCTGACAAGCAGGCAGGTCTAACAGCGCAGCGATCTCTACTTCGAAAAAACTGTCATAATTAGAACACACTTCCTCTTCGAATCCCACATCTGACCTCTAAAAGTTCCGAAGGAACGGTCTATCGTCTGACAGCGCAGCGATCTCACTTCACCCCCTCCACAATCACAGAAAGCCCCATCTTATTCAACACCATTTTATCAATAATCCGAAAGATCGGAACCAGCATGTTATAAACTTTCATCTGTCCCTTCGGAATTGTTTCCTTTTTTAAAATAGAACCAGAAAAAAACCAACCAAAAATACCGATAAAATTAAAATACTGGCTATGCGTGATGGTAATGTTATTTTTTTTGAAGAGCGCAGAAAGTGTTTTTTTGTTATAACGACGATAATGTTCTAAGCCAACATCAAAACCATTATACAAAGCCTGATAAGCAGGAACTAGGATGAGCAAGCGACCTCCTTTTTTGAGGAGTTTTTTACAGTTGGCAATGGCTTGCAAATCATCCTCAATATGCTCGACAACATTCAGGGCAAAGAGCGCATCCAAACTACCTAGCAAGTCCGCATAAACGGTATCAAAATCAGGATGTACCAAATCCAACTTGCGAATACCACTAACACTTTGATTTTCCTGAAACTGATTCTTGAGGTAAGCCAGATAATTATCCCGAATATCCGTGAGGTACAATTGCCGTCCATCTTCTAAAAAGCAAGCGGAAAGGTTGCCTATACCGCTACCAATTTCCAGCACCTTGCCCGTCATATTTTTCTTGATAGTATCGTACATCCACTGATTCAGGCGGGGAGCTGCCGCCATCGCTTCGAGCGTCTTAAGCCCTTCGAGATCGTATTCTTTGTATTTAAATTCTGACATGAGATTATTTTGTTAGGAAAACTATATAAAGAAAAATTTTGCCCGTCTCACCCCTAAATCCCCTAAAGGGAAATCATCCCGCAATTTTTCTTTCTGAAAATATATGCTGAATTAAATTGCTACCTAAAAATATTATACTTCACAATACAATATATCGCCCGAAACCCATCCCGCCAACCGATTTTTTTCCCTTCTTCATACGAACGGCCATAATACGAAATCCCAACTTCATAAATCCGGAGGTCTTTAATCCGAGCAATCTTGGCCGTAACTTCCGGCTCAAAGCCAAATCGTTTCTCCTTTAATTTTAGTCCCTGAACCACATCGGCCTTAAATAATTTATAGCAGGTTTCCATATCCGTCAAATTCAGATTGGTAAAAACATTGGAAATTGCAGTAAGCCATTTGTTTCCTATTGAGTGCCAGAAAAACAAAATGCGATGCGGTTTCCCACCCATAAAACGGGAACCATAAACCACATCCGCGAAGCCTGCTAGAATGGGTTTGAGTAAGATATTGTACTCTTCGGGATCATATTCCAGATCCGCATCCTGAACGATGATGTAATCCCCTGTCGCATATTTAATTCCAGTGTGCAGGGCCGCTCCCTTACCTTGGTTGACTTCATGTTCGTAATATTGAATATTGAGATCTCGGTTATGCTCCATGTATTGTTGAATCGCTCCGGCCGTATTATCTGATGAGCAATCATTGACAATGATAATTTCTTTATGTATCCCGTCAATAAGCGCTACCTGCTTTATTTTATCCAAAATAAAGTGGATCGTTGGCTCTTCATTATAAGCAGGAATGACGATGGATAATTTTTTACTACTCATCAAAATTAAATTTACGATAATGTCATTCAAAGGTAATAAACAATTAGGAATAT
>JAHDGC010000088.1 GCA_020627865.1 Saprospiraceae bacterium
CCGGAGGGAGCCTGCCTGCGTGTTCGCAGGAACAGGCAGGTTTTTTTTGACAAGCGTTTTTGGTTACTTTTTTGGCGAATGCAAAAAGTGACAAAAGCAATTCTGGGTTTTGTTAAAAATAGCGATTATTCTAATGTTCGATACTTATTAATATCGCTCACAAGGAATCGACAACTTCTCCGGCACAGAATTCTCCCCCGTATAGATCACCGCAATCTCAAAACTACTCTTATTACTCGTATTATCACTCAAGCCAGAAATATTATAATCATAACTCAGCCCCACATTAAACTGATTATATTGCATCCCTAATAATCCGATAATCGCATCATGATTGGTAAAGGCCGTTCTCAAAAAAGCGCCGGCATACAATTGCGTTTTATGCTTTTTGCTAAAATTAAAACCTACTTTTGAACCGGCAATAAAGTCTGTAGTTTTAGTCGTCGTCATATACAAAATCTTTGGCTCCAAATGAATTTTTCCAGACGACCAGTTTAGACCCGCATGAGCGACATAACGCCAAGGAAGTCGTTCCTCATTTTCATGAAAACCGTCCTTAGGTTTATTCAGGTGATTGATGGCAAAACCAATTTTTGTCGTTAAGGCCGGACTAAATTGCCTACCCCAACTCAAACCCAAATTGACATCCGGATATAGTGCGTTGGTGCCCAGATTATCTTCCATGTTGGAAATCGCTTGCACAAATTCTCCCTGTTCATAAAGCCACTGATTCGGAAAAGTTTGGTTGTTAAAATCCGTCCTTTTGTAAACAATCCCACTTTGAACGCCAATTCGTAACAAATTACTTCCGAAAAGCCTAGAGTAAGCCCCAGAAAGTAAAATTTTGTTGGTACTTAAATTAAATCCGCTAAATTGATCGTTAATTAATAAAATACCCGCATCAATTTCGTGGGTAAAATAAAAGAACTTTTTTTCAAAACTCCCCATCGTCGTAACATAAGGTACACTGATTTCTCGCCACTGATTCCGATAGTTTCCCGTAAGACGAAAATCTCCATCAAAGTCCCCCGTATTGGCTGGATTCAAGTTCAGGTTATTGTGAAAAAACTGGGACAAGTGTACATCTTGTGCGGTAATTTCCGTTGTCCCCACAATGAAAAATAATCCAATAAGACAAAGTGCGTATGCAAATGCCTGAGGACGGATCTCCTTTCTAGGAATTAAGGGTATGCGCGGGCAGCTCTCCCCTTTAGGGGTCGGGGGGTGGGTAGGCACCAGCATTTTCATATTTTCAATTGTTATTTTCATCTACCACATTTTATTAGGTGCGTTCAAAAAGTTATTCGCCATTATAAGATATTGCTGATACGTGAAACTACTACAGCCACAAAAATAATAACTCATAATATTACCCACATCAGGCCGATAATATTCTCCGTTTGCATCTTGAAATAACGGTTGGAAAATGCAATTCTCATCCACCCAGACGATATCGGGATCATCATAATACGGATCGGCAGGAGTATCACAAATTTGATCGCCCGCAGTTTCGCAATTGGAACCATTAACCAGTTCTCCACTTCCAGCAAAGGTATGCGGCAACCCAAAAAAGTGACCCATCTCATGAGAAAGTGCACCCGGACAATCTTTTGACATCATAATGCCACCACTATAAAGCCCGGCAACAAAGCCACTCGAAAAACCACAAATCGGATCGGCTGGTGGCCCGACAACGGAAGACCAGTACACATTAATCCTGCCGGTTTCATGCCAACGGGAATTCATGGTTGGCCATTCCGGAGCACCGACAATTGTGTCAAAATGGAAGTCTTCAATATAAAAATAATCGCAGGCTTCAAAGGAGGCACAGATGGGTTCAAACTTTGCGGTTACTCCTTGGATAGCGTTATCTATAGTCGCTTCAGTAATCCCAGCTTGATAAAAACTATCCAATACAATATGGTTTACAATTGTAAATTTTTTATTAAGACAAGGCAAGGGCGTATGATTGTAATGATATTGTTGCCCAAAACTGAGAAGGGGGATTAACAGGAAAAAGAGGAAATGCATCTTCATCAACGTTTTCATTTTTTTATTTTTGTAGTAGCGTCGGAATGCTTACGACGGTTTCGTAATAGTTGCAATGTTTTATTAATTGCATGAATTTATACAATTAGGAATGTATTTTCTTCTTACAAACATATGGATTTAAAGCTTAAATTCAAAGTATTTTAATATTTATCAAAATAAATTTTGTGCTTCAAGATTTTAGCTTCATATTTATGATACGGTAAGTTTGCATTATGCTGCTTTTGTATTTCGGTTTGATTTATTTTATTACATAAGCAGCTTTTTTAAGGTTCATTGTATCTTTTGATTAACCTTACTAAGTTAACAATCCTAAAGCATGAAAATATATTTAAGCTACATCACTATTTTTTGTCTTTTTTTATACAACTATGCCGCTGCACAAACCGCAGACATCACACAAGGTTGTATCCCACTCGAAGTGCAATTCACTGCACCAAGCGGAACGGCTTCTTGGTATTGGGAGTTTCAGGATGGTGCCAGTTCCACTTTGGAAAATCCGATCAACACCTTCACTTCTCCCGGAACTTATGAGGTGGCATTCAGCCAAACAGTAGGTGGCCCATTGGAAGGAACGATAACTATCCAAGCCTATCCGGTACCGGATGTGGATATTTCTGCAACACCTGTTTTTGGATGTGCACCTTTGAATGTGGCCTTTCTAAATGAAACCCAAATTCCCGATGGGGTAACGGTTACCAATTACGAATGGGTTTTTGGAGATGGGGGTAACACTGCCGGTGTAGAAGCGCCTTCACATACCTACACTACCGCTGGAGATTTTACCGTTTCCTTGAGTGTGGAAACGAATTTATCCACCTGTAACATTACCGAAGTTTTTGATAATTTCGTCCATGTGTCCAATCCCCCAAATGTTTTTTTTACAACAGATCCGAGTCCCGCTTCTGCTTGTGAACCACCGCTGAATATCAGTTTTCAAAACGGATCTTCCTCGGCTTTACCCCTCACTTATGATTGGGATTTTGGTAACGGAAATACTGCTACAGAATTTGATCCACCCGCACAAGAGTACACCCAAAACGGAGATTTTGAAGTGACGCTGACGGCAGTGGATTCTAACATGTGTGCGAATAGTTATTCCACAACAGTAAGCATAGGGCAACCGGTCGCTAGTTTTATTGTGCCCCAGCCCTTATGTGTCGGAGATACGGTGCGGTTTGAAAATACTTCCCCAACAGGTTTTATGAATTGGAATTTTGGCCCCAATGCAACACCGGGCACTTCCGTGCAATACAGCCCTTTTGTAACATTCGATACTGAAGGCACTTATGCCGTGACCTTAAATATTCTTTCTGTAGATGGACAATGCTCCGACGATACCACCGTGATGGTTTTGGTCGATCAAGCGGATGCTACTTTCGTTACCGATCCGTCTTATACTTGTTATGAACCAAGGGACATTGCTTACCATCCCGTTTCCGATGAGCTTTCTGCTTGGCAATGGACTTTTCAGGATGGAAGCACGTCTACAGATTCTGATCCGATTCATACTTTTGTGAATCCAGATACCACAACATACGGGATCAATGGTGTGAAATATGACACCACCTTTTTGATCGGAACAAATCCCTCAGGGTGTTCTGCCACTTACATGAATATTGATTCCTTTCATTTGCCCAACGCACTTTTTCTCCCCAGCACCATTGATGGCTGTGTCCCTTTAGAGGTGACTTTTACGGATACTTCTTCCTCACGGGAGCAAATTGTTTTATGGGAATGGGATTATGGCGATGGGACGACAGCTTCGTTTACCAATGGCGATGACCACGGCCATACGTATACCGATCCGGGTACGTATTGGGTCGGCTTGATTATTACCAATGAAGCAGGTTGTACGGATACTTCTTTTTTACAAAAAATTGTAGCGGGGCATAACATTGCTCCTGATTTTACCGCAGACAAAACAGTGGTCTGTCCTGGTGAAGAAGTTACTTTTACCGATCTGACCAATGATCCAAATATTACTGTTTGGCATTACACTACGGATGGCGGAAGACTCTGGCATTGTCAGGATGAACCCAATCCGAGTCATAGTTTTATAACAGACTGTGGCCCAATGGATGTTACCTTGACGGTCGGGTACAATGGTTGTTATACGGACACCACTAAACCTGATTTTATTTTTGTAAAAGGCCCGATTGCGCACCTGAATTTTCAAACCAATTGCGTTGATCCTTATACGGTCGAATTTACAAATAACAGTTGTGATGCGACCAATTTGATCTGGGATTTTGGGGATGGCAATACCAGTACGGAAGCCGATCCTTTACATACTTATGCCAATACTGGAGATTATGTGGTTACCCTAACAGCGGAGAATGACACGAGCGGATGTGTTGCTTCGATGGATGATTACAATGTTTACATTCGGGATTTGAAATCGGAATTTATCCTAGAAAGGGATTTGTGCAAAGGTATACCATATGCCCTGAATGGCAGCATGTCGCAGGATGTGAATAATTATTGCTCCAAGGGATTTACTTGGTTTTTCAGTGATCCATTGAGTCGTCCTATAACAACAGATTTGCAAAATGTGCAACATGCTTTTAATACAACAGGAGAGCAAACCGTTACCTTGATGGTTGAAGATGTGAATGGTTGTTTCGATACCTCGGAAACAGTGGTTAAGGTTTTCGATGTTAATGCAGATTTTAACTTGGGAGATAATTTAATTTGTTTTCCAACGGAAGTACAGATGACGAATTTATCTGTGGCAGATACTTCCATTGCAGGGTATACTTGGAGTTTCGGGGATGGAGAATTTTCTACAGAAGAAAGCCCCTTGCATACTTATAGTGGTTCCACGAATTTAGATAATATTGTTGTCGAATTAACTGTAGTAGATAGTCTTGGTTGTACAGATACTAAGGCTGCGGGAATTCAAGTTTATACCCCTATTTCTTCGATTACAACAGATCCAGTGTTGGCACAATTGTGCGCGGGAGAAACCATTGAATTCAGTGCTACCGATTTTACCAGTGGTGGTTCATTTCTAAATTATAATTGGGATTTTGCCAATGGAGAAACAGGAACGAACCAAGAGGAAACGGTTACCTACGATGCAGGAGGAAATTATCAAGTGCAGTTGGTTTTTGAAGAAGCCGTGAGCGGTTGCAAGGATTCCATAACGAGTTTTGTTTCGGTGCAGGATTATCCGGAAGCAACTTTTGAAACGAGTGTGGATGACTTGGAAGAGTTGTGTTTCCCGCAAAATATCATCTTCTCCAATACTACGGTAAGTAATGCCCCTGTAACATTACAATGGGATTTTGGAAATGGCCAAACGGCAATAGGTTCCAGTCCGGCAACCGTTTACGAGAAGGGAACTTTTACCACAGAAATGATTGTGACAACAAGCTTCGGTTGTGCGGATACTGTCTATCGAGATTTTACCCTTGTTGGTCCAGAAGGTAGTTTCGTGATTGATCGCAACACGATTTGTAAAGGAGAGTTTATCAATTTTAGTTTAGTGGATACCGCAGATGTTGGTTCTTTTACTTGGGATTTTGGAGATGGAATTAACGCGGAAAATATAAGCCCAATTTCCCACCAATATAACTTTAATCCACCTAGTGGACAGACGGTTGCAAAACTGGTTTTACGAGGTGAAAATGATGCTTGTCCGTTTTCATTAGAAGAAGATATTTTTATCCATGAAGTCATTGCAGATTTTATTAGAAATAATGGAATGGATACGGCCATTTGTTATGCGCCTTATCCCTTGGAGCAAAATGCTACCGGTGCCGATAATATTTTCTGGGATTTTGGAGATGGTACTTTTGGCAATGAAAATGATTTTATCCATGAATTTCCAGAGCCAGGTTCCTATGATGTTTCCCTTGCCGTAGAAAATGAAGCCGTAGGCTGTGTGGATACGATTACGAAAACGGTTATCCTTTATGAATTCCCAGAAGTATTGGCCAGGGGAGATACCGTTTGTCAAGGAGATACTGGAAGAATTGTTGTTTTAAATCATAATATTAACAGTACGTATACATGGATGCCAGATGTCGCCTTAAGTGATGCAAATATCCACGATCCGCTGGCTGCCCCATTGGAAGATCAAGTTTACGAAGTACTAGAAACAAATGAGTATGGTTGTGAAGGTACGGCAAGCGTTTCTTTCAATGTCATCAAACCTTTCGGCGATTTGGATTGGGATACCAGTGTCGTGATCGGGGACTATGCCACCTTGCCGGTCTTGTATAATACTGATTATATCTGGGAATGGAATCCGGAAGAAGGACTGAGTTGTTTGGATTGTGCTTTCCCGGAAGTACAAGGTTTGGAGGATATGATATATACCCTTGGCGTGAAAGATGTTTTCGGTTGCTTTGAATCCGATTTGCAATTCCGCGTCAATGTTTTACCCAATACTTTTATTGCCATGCCAACAACGTTTACCCCGAATGGAGATAACATCAATGATGTGGTATATGTAGAAGGGTGGGGGATTAAGGAGCTACAGCTTTTTGAAATTTATAATCGCTGGGGCGAGAAAGTTTATGAAGGAACAGACATTGCCGAAGGCTGGGATGGTTACTATAAAGGTGCCTTGCAAAATAATGATGTGTATGTTTATAAGGTCATTGTGGAAACTTGGCGAGCGGGAGAGTTTTTAACGAAGGAGGGGCATTTGAATTTGGCGAAGTAGTTGTGGGAAGAGTAGAGAGTAGAGAAGGTAGAGACAAAATAGAAGAAAGAAAATATGTCGCTGCTCTCTATTCTCCGCTCTCTATTCTGAAGGGCTATGCCGTCGCAGCTGCAGCAAACTCCTCAATCAATCCAAACTGATACAAATGCCATCTAAAATGCTGGTAGGTGAAAATTTCCAATTCCCCATAATCCAGTTCTCCCATAAAATTGTTATAACACTTAAAATCCGGATTTTCCTTGAAATGATTGTAGAACCGATCTACAGCTTCAGGCATATGGGAAATCGCCTCGTCAAGAGAACCATATTTCAACGCCGGTAAATCATCCTTTGTTTTATCACTTGTGCGATGTTGGATCAGAGCACCATTTGCTATAAATTGCTTGAAGGCAAGCTGCCCTTTTGTCGGTTCCCCTTCTGGTTCTCCATGCCGCTTTAAAATAGACTTTGTACTCACGAGAAGATGTTCCACCATATGCTGCGGAGTCATCAATCCAAACTTTCAGGAGTAAGTTTTTCCAGAAGTGTAGGGACTTCATTCTTTAAAAAATCATGATAGGTTTTGTCCATAATAAAAGTTGTTTGATTTCTAATGAATTGAGGACTGTGTTAGCGGATCAACATTATTTTACAACAGCTTTTGCACGTTGAAGGGTGAAGCCCAAAAGTAAATCTTTTTCTTTTCCAACAGTAAATTTATCTGAATTATTTTTCGTTTTGTCTTTATTTTGCTGCACTGCACCTAAGAACTCGATATTGTAATCACCAATATCCATGTTGTCCTTACTTTGCGGTTTCTCTTTCGTCGGGTAAGTAAGGATGGCGGCGCGTTCTGCTCCTTTTTCAGAAATACCCAAAACTACGGTAATCTCTCCAGCACGGATACAGTTTACATTGGGCGGGCACCGGCTATCTGCAATTTTTTGAACGAGTATAGAAAATTCCTCCCTCGTTTCCAAAATGGCTTTTTGATCTTGGCGAAGCGCGAATTTTTTCCCTAATGTAATTTTTAAGTCTGTATCATTTTGATCGGGGGCCAAGAAGTGCGTAATATCTTTTAAGGTAAGTACATCTTCAGCAACCGGCTGGCTTTCTACTTCCTTAACCGGAAGTGCCGTTTCTGTTGTAGATTGATTCTGTGTGGGTTCTCCCAATTCACAGGCATAAGCAACAATGAAGATTGTAATAAAAAAAAGAAGGTGCGTGATTTTCATGTTACATGATTTTAAAAGTTTCTGATATAAAAAAATTAATCATCCAACTCCTCATTAAAATAAATTTTATAATACTTCATCCCCCTTTGCTCATCGAACCCCGTTTCCAGATACTGCCTACTGGCCTCCGGATTCCTGAAATCCAGTTTGATCTGAATATCGGTGTCCAGTTTAATATTGCTCTTGATGTTTTTCTTCTGCTTCTTGAAAGCCGGCTTCGATATTTCAAACTCATCGGCAATTACAACTCCGGTATTGTTTTCATAATCTGTTTTAAATTCCTGAAACTGTGTTTTTAGTTCTTCGGTAGGAAAAAGCGTCTCCTTGAATTCATTCGTATCAATCCTTTCGTTCGCTTCGAAGTAATCAATAGATTGATTCAGAAATTCCAATTGATCTTTCTTGCTGCCATTGTTTTTGATGACTTCTTCCGAGAAAGATTCACACATATTCATGTAGGACATGGTGGCGTAGCTGTCATCTTTGATATAATCTACATTCAAGAAACGATACAGCCAATATTCCGCATCGTAGCTGTTGTTGTCAACACTGAGTACCCGATAGCCATTGTCAGGATCGACATTCAGGATAACAGCACCTTTGTCCAGTTTTTTTGTATTAATGCCTTCTTCTTGTTTAAGCTGAATTTGTCCCGAGCGTTCCGAAACCTTGAGAAAGGCATCTTTGCTTTCCGCCTTAAAAATGCCGATGCCTTCCACCAGCTCATCTTCATATTGAATATCATTGAGGAAGCAAACGAACAAATCTCCCGACTTGATATGCGGGTGGTTAGATTGTTGATAGAGGAATTCCAAGATTTCTTTGGAGCCTTCATAAAAATGCCCCTTGTCTTCAAACAACTTTTTGGCAATAATATTCATCTCATTCATTTGTACATTTACACTATGCACGAAATGATAGGTTTCGGGGTTTTGTCTAAAAGGCTTCATTAAGTATTTGATGAGCAGCTTAGTCATGGATTCATCCACTTGCAGCAAATCATTAGAAATGAAGTTACTTTCTTCCCGTTGTTTGTTGCCCACTTGGTGAACAACAAGTTTTTCCATTTTTACTTTTCTTAAATTGAGCATCCCTTCTTATATATATTGTATGAAATTGTAAGTGCAAAGGAAAATTGCGGGAGAGCAACCCCGTCGGGGATGAAAGGGAAGCGAGTGCAAAATTTTTCTTTGTACCTGATAATATTATAAAATTTTTCCAAAATCGAAATTTAAAACAAATCGACTCAAAAGTAATGTTTTTTGTAATAATTATAAGGAAAATTATTCCCCAATCCATTCCCTACAAATCCGCTTCATCCGCCGCTTGTTCGCCCAAATATCACTCCATCCAACCCGAGAAGCAGACCGGAAATGAATAATCCGATTCGCCTCATCAAACTCAAAAGTCACATCATCCACGAATTCAAATATTTTCGTAGTAAAGGTAAAATGAAGGAAAGTGGCTTGCTCCTCGACCAATTTCGTCCGCTCCATACCGGCAATCAGCTCCTTTAACCTAGATTTGCTTTCTTCAAGAGAACCGACAAAGGCAAGGGGCTTGATTTTTCTGTTGGTCTCCTCCTTGGTAGAAAAACAGTTGGGAGAAGAAGGGCAGGGGGCAAGCTGAGATTGTGAGAATATAATAAAGTGTGTAAAAATAAAAAAACATAGTAAGGAAAGTCTTTTAAGCAGCATTGTAATAAACATAAAATTTATTTTTTAGATATGGGTTCTATCAGAACAGCACGTCATTAACGGTTATTGTAAATGGCCGGAACATAGAAATGCAAAATTATCAAAGAACCATTTTTTAGTAACTGACTCATTTTCAAGTCAATTGATATTGAACTCATTTTTTTAATCAAAAAAGTTTTAAAATAGCTTGTGTAATTGATTAATTATAACTAATTTAGTGCTATAATTTGATTTTATAATCAAAAAAAGTATATTTAAATAGCTTCTTATAATGCTAAATTGGATAAAACAGATGATTAACCAAAGTAACCCAGCTAAAACTTTACAGCAAGTTTCCCAAATTCCTATTACACAAATTGCATTTTCCAATAACACTAAAAAAACAACGGGAAATGGTAAAGATACAACACCGCTCCGATTTGCCAAATTAATCATGGTGACGGCACAAAACAATAATAAGTTTTATGAAATGCAGGAAAACAAAGATGGTAGTTTTTCGGCAACTTATGGAAGGGTAGGGAGCGCAGGAAAAACCCTGACATATACCATGACTGAATGGGATTCGAAGTACAGGGAAAAAATCAGGAAAGGGTATAAAGATCAGGCTAGTCTATTTGGAGAGACAAAATCCCCTGTTGAAGACCTTGAAATTGAGGATAAAGTCATCTCGACATTGATAAACGATCTGATGAAGTTTGCGCGTCGTTCCATTTCTTATAATTATATGGTAACGGCAGAAGAAGTTTCTGAAAAACAGGTAGAGGAAGCACAGAAGTTGTTGGATAATCTTGTTGAGCGAGTAAAAGTCCGGATGAAGGCTAAATATTTCAATGACAAATTATTGGAGCTTTTTCAGGTGATTCCAAGAAGGATGTCTAAAGTAAGTGATCACCTGATTAAATATCCGAAAGATGCTGCTGCACTAGAAGTCATCCGAGAAATGTTGGCTAAAGAACAGGAGACATTAGATGTTATGCGGCAGCAAGTAGAGCTGAACCAGCAAAAAAATGCGGCAAAAGAACAGAAAGAAAAGCGAACATTATTGGAATCAATGGGGCTGGAAGTAAAGCACCTGCAAGATAAGGCCTTGATAAAGATGATTAAAAAAATGATGGGTGAGGATGCTTCCAAATTTCATAGGGCATATCAGGTCGTTAATGTAAAAACACAGCATGCTTTTGATAAATATCTGGAAGTAGCCAACAATAAAAAGACGGAACTTTTCTGGCATGGTAGCCGCAATGAAAATTGGCTGTCGATTATGCAAACTGGTCTAGTATTGCGTCCGGCAAATGCGATCATTAGTGGGAAAATGTTTGGCTACGGACTGTATTTTGCTGATAAATTTGCCAAGTCGCTCAATTACAGTTCTCTTTATGGCTCTTATTGGGCTGGTGGTACCCAAAATCGTGCTTTTCTTGCCTTATACGATGTTCATGTTGGTAAACAAATGAAAATAAAAAAACATCAGGGCTGGTGCTGTCGCTTGGATGCTGCTAGTTTGAAAAAAAGAGGGACGGATTATGATTCGCTTTTTGCAAAAGGCGGAGCAGATCTGATTAACAATGAGTATATCGTCTATAATGAAAAACAATGTACCATTCGCTATCTGGTAGAGCTAAAGGCTGGATCGTAAGCGTACATATCTACTTGTATCACCCACACTTACACTATGTTAGAAAAATCACTAAAAATAAAAATAAAATGAATAGAAATTTTAAATCTGCGGCCAAACATCTAGAACTTGATGATGTAAAACAAGCCGCTGAAAGGTTAATGCTTTTAAATGATTATGTAACAACACTGGAAGTGAAAAACCTACTTCGTGCCCAAGGTTTTATCGCCTTTCAAAGTGATGTGTCTGACATGATGGCTATTTTGTCTGATCATCATGGTTGGCCTTTTACTTGCAATGGCCATTTCCGGAGTTACTGCTTCCGCCACTTTTTGGAATACCAACTTTGCCCAGACATCCCGAGATTTAGTTTGAATTAAAAATATGACAAGATAGAAAGTTTCACTTGAATCTAAGGTAAAGGGAAATTGAGCGAGAGCAACCCTGTCTGCGTGACTTGTCAGGCAGGCCCATCGGGGATGAAAGGGGAGCGATGGCAAAATTTCCATTTGTGTTAGATTATATTATACACCATACAATATCGACTTTCTAGTTTTTTCTAAAAACAAAACGCATAGAAAGTCTATCGTGATTAAGTCCTGTTTTTCTTTTGTTTTATGACTCATTACTCGCCTGCCCTCGCATAAATTTTTGCTTTGGGCAGGCAAGTTTTTTATTTTAATTTGTCTTACTATCCTTCAATCAACTTCACTTTTTCCTTTAACCGTTTAAGTTCCCCTTTCAAAAAGTCAGCATAAGCGGAATCATAGCAATAAGACATGGCTTCCTTCAGGTGTTTTTTACTTTCCGTATACATTTTCCGAATTTCAAAAATCAATGCGATTCTATAATACATTTTAGGCTTATTGATACCCTTTACCAGTAATGCTTTTTCGATAAGCTTTTCTGCCTTGTCAAGTTCCTCTGTTATAATCAATAAATCGATATAATAACGATATGCCTGAACACAATTTTTGTCATAAAACAAGGCTCTTTTAAAATGTATTTCGGCTTGATCATATGTGTCAAGATACTCGAAGCATAATCTACCCATCAGGCAATGTGCACCTGCGTGTTCTTCATCATAACTTAAGGCAAAATTCAGAGCTTCAATTGATTCCTGAAAATTATAGGCATAGTTATCAAGTGCTTTGATAAAGTAAAAATTTGCTTGTGTAATTCCCATGATTTAAATATTTTTAGTTTTGTCGTAGCGTCGTAATGCTTACGACGTTTTCGTAATGTTTACAATTGTCAATGAGTCCTTAATTTTTATCCATCCTCACCAATTTCGGTGTAAACTTTCCTTCAATATTAACCAATGTAGTTTGCTGATCCATAACTGTACTAATGTCCTTATAGGCGCCGGGCGCTTCATCAACACCACCTCCAATTAAAGTTGTGCCTTGTTGTCGGAGTAACTTTCTCATCTCACTTCCGGTAAAAGTAGACTTCGCTTTTTTTCTAGACATCTTGCGACCTGCCCCATGAGCAGCAGAAGATAGCGCAGCAGCATTCCCCTTTCCACTAACAATATAAGCAGGAGCAACCATTGAACCGGGAATGATTCCTAACACACCGTTTTCGGCAGGAGTGGCGCCTTTGCGATGGACAATATATTCTTCTCCATCTTCCAGTTTTTCTTTCCAAGCAAAATTGTGGTGATTCTCAATATTGCAAATGGTTTTAAATCCTGTAAATTTTTCAATTTGTCGATGGATAACATCATGGCAGGCCTTTGCATATTTTCCTGCCAGTTGCATCGCAATCCAATACTCTTGGCCTGCCTGACTGTCGAGGTCGAGCCAAGCCAGTTGCTGAACAGAATTCGGTAGATTGCAATTTTTACGAGCAACCTGTGTATAGTGAGTCGCTATCGACGCACCCAATCCCCGTGATCCAGAGTGGGTGAGCAAGCCAATGTAATCCCCAGCAGGAACGTTCATCGCATTTCCTTCCGGCAATTCTACGATACCAAAATCAACAAAATGATTGCCGGAACCAGAAGTGCCGAGTTGACGACAAGCTTTGCCATGTAGTTTTTCTAACAATCTGTTATCATTGAAGATTGGGTCATCTAGAACTTCGTGCTCAATAAGCTTGTCCCGTTGTTTGGTCGCTCCAAAAAAGCATTTTTTCAACAAAGCTTGCTTGAGTTGATAATGGTATTTTTTTAGAAAATCAGCCTTGGCATCAAAAATGCTCAAAGACATCCTGCAAGCGATATCCAACCCAATGGCATACGGAATGATAGCATTTTTAGTGGCAAGCACACCGCCAATAGGCAAGCCATAACCGTGATGAGCATCAGGCATCAATGCACCTTTCTCCGCAACCGGTAATCGCATAGCCAAATCCATTTGCTGAATGGCATTGATGGCAATCCCTTTTTTACCAAAAATTTTATAAGGGTTGCCTGCTGGCTTCAATGCAAACTCCTGAACAACTTCTGCTGCTTTTTCTTCAATGAAGAATGCTGCAATTTGAGAAAGTATATCATCTTCCAAAAATGCTTCCGGATTTTCCATGATGTTCCGGAGTAAATTTATTTTTTCTTCTTTTTTTGTATGTTTGAAATGTTTTGCCATGATTTTCATAGCAATACTTTTACATGAATGGTCATGATAACCCATCTTGGTGAGTTCCCGACCTCTTATTTTATGGTTGGCCATTTTTTATAAATTTGTTAATTGTCCGAAGACTGTTGTTTTGTCAACAAAGTTTCTAATAACAATAAGTCCTGTAGGCCTGCCTGTACAAGTGTTATGCAAACAGGGACGACATGTCATTGCCAGAGATAAAATCTCTGGAACAATTGCAGAGAAAAATGCTTATTAGAAATTTAATTTATAGAACACTATTATTTATAGGCATTACAAAGTCGGATTGCCTTTTATTGCAACGATTAGTTTTGCATACCAAAAAGAAATAACCATATAATTATACAACAGTATAGTTACAAAATAGGCTATCCAATAATATTACAAATTGAATTGTGGTCGTAAGGAATGCATTGAACGGAAATGCATCAATCGAAGTGAAGATTGAGATAATCAGCTCAATGCTGACCGACCAAAAAGATGATATGTGAATTAAGATTTAACATAGCGATATCCCCCTTTTTTTTTTAATTGTTGATAATGAGGATAA
>JAHDGC010000089.1 GCA_020627865.1 Saprospiraceae bacterium
TTTGACAAAAATTATAAGAAAGTGCGAAATCCAAGTTTTTTAAAAAAAAGCATCACATCTTTTATGAAACGCCTAAAAACATGATATACAGTTCGCATCTTAATTAAAAATGGTCGTTTATGCCCACTCAGTAATTTTGATTGAAAAATCAATATTGCTTCTAACAAAACACTTTCCTCCATTTCTAATAATCGTAATCTCCACTTATCTATTAGTATTTTCCTAAATAAAATGGCGTCAAATGCTCCTTTATTTTGTTCAGCCAATAAAGCAAAAAAAGTGTCCACTTTACGAAAGGATCTAAAGTCATTGTCCATTACTAGACGGTCTTGCAGGTTTTCTATTAGTGTACTATGCGTAGTTATATCTATAGCAGGAAAATAAAACGCAATATTTTCTTTAAGAATTTTGACGGAAGTTGCAGTCTGTTTTTCTCTATATAAATTGGATACACTATGGGGATTATATCTGTAATGGAACAAGATTGTTTGAATATTATAAAATAAAAGCCCTTGTTTCATTGCATCAGACCATAATTTCAAGTCTTCAGCATGAGGATAATTTTTATTATACCGCATCCCTAATTGCTCTAGATCAAACCGTCGAATCATAGTGGCAGGATGCAATACAGGACATTGAAAAAAACAGATACACTTTAAGGCTTCGGGATTTTCGGGCAGCATACGTTTGTCTAAAATTCCCTTGTCCGAGAAGGTTAATGCTAAGCTGCCACAAATACTTATATCTGGTCGTTTCTGCATCAAATGCACCTGTCTTTCTAATCGTTCCGGTAAGGCGATATCATCTGCATCCATTCGGGCTATAAATACGCCTTTAGCCAAAGTTAATCCTTTATTCAATGTTTCAATCAATTTTTGGTTAGTAGCGTTTTTGTAGTAACGAATCCGGGAATCTTGGTAACGTTTAATGATTAGCTCACTATTGTCCGTTGAACCATCATTGATAATCAAAAATTCAAAGTCTGTAAAAGTTTGATTTAGGATACTTTCAATAGATGCGCTTAGATAAGCAGCTGCATTATACACAGGCATAAGAACCGTAACCAAAGGATTATTATTCATATCCGGCATTTAATACCAAAAGCTTGTTCATACCAAGCTATATCCTTAGCATATCGGCGCGAAATACTCTTGCTAAGGTCGGCAGTGTAAAATTGTTGCGTACAAGGAAATACAGGTAAGGCTTTCAATTGCTTTGGAGAAAAATTAGCAATGTCCGTATTAGAAAAATGCTGGTTTATGCTATAGACAGTTTGATTCATATGGGGAATTCGTTCGGGTAGTTCAAGCTTTAGTTTTTGTGCTAATTCATCAATAGAGTCGTTTAATTGCTCAAACGAAATGACCTCCGTAAATTGACTCAATTCGATTCCCGGAAAAGTATGCTGCGGTCTCCAATGCTCATTCAGTTCTATATCTTCTTTTTTTGCTAGAAATTCTACAAATTGCCTAAAAGAAATAGACTGCTGCGGATCATATGGCCTACCTAGATTTTGATGAATTGATTTAATCAGATCTACCACGTAAAACTCCAAATCGGAAGGATCAGGTTTCACAATTTTATCTAAATAGGCACTTACTAAACGATGGAATGGATTTCTTAAAATGATAAATTTGAAATATTTTTTTTGGGGATCGAGAAAAGAAAAATTCGTCATTCTTAGGCTGCTGTTGCTATCTGTAGCAAGTACGTGTACATTGTGCACAGCAGGATTGAAGTTTTTTCTTTCTGGACTGTTTTCAATCATGATGCTACGAAATAAGGAACAAGCATTTTTGGGAATAGCACAGTAGATGATCTTGGATTCGTGGTTGATTAAATAATTAACAAGCTTCGATTGTTTTAGATAGAATGCTGCCCTTTCGTCTTGACCGAGCTGCCTATAAATTTTATGAATCTTTATACATAAGTGGTGGTGGTGCCAAGCGGTTCTAGGTTTTTTTAAATCTGTTTTGTAATAATTGATAGCTACACGTTTGAATACCCCGTAGTTTTTGGCGGAATACAGTAGGAAATGTCTCCATGATTTAGAAAAAAACATTTATACTTAATTTTTTAAGTTGAACCACCAAATGCAGGAGTTCTTGTTTTGCAATTACGAAGTCAAAAATCGTAAGAAAATATATTTAAATCTCTTTGATAAATTTTAGTAACTTGCTTGACCAAGTCTTCATCATAATACGTGCTGTAATGCTGCCTATTTGCACTCGCATTTTTTTTTTCGACCATTGGGCAGTTAATATTTATCTTTTTTAAAACATACAATAAATCCTTTTCAAAATTTTCATACTTACCGATATAGTCAATTTCATTTAAATCTATTAATTTCGATTGTAAACAAATATGCGTATCTCCCATTTCTAAGTCTTGTTTTTCAACATAATTCACAAAATTCTTAAATTTTTGCATTTCTATTAACTTGTGAGGGGAAAACTCATAAAGATTATTTTTAACTACCTTATCCAGCCAACAGGAAACCAATCTATCATACGGATTTCTGATGAAGGCGAACTTGAAATAATCTTTATACATAGAAATAGGATAATGACAGTGGTAAGGATGTTCCGCATCTAAATCAATTGCTGCATTATTTAAAATATGTAAAATGCTTCTTGTGCCAACTTTAGGCACTCGAAACCAAAGAAATTTTTTTGCACTACAAACGGTTAAATCATACCTCCTAAAGGAAGGTAGCATAGGAAGTATTTTTAGAAACTGTTGACTGGATTTTTGGTATACTTTACTGGCTAAAGTTAATTTAGTGGAACGTCCATTCGGATTTTTTATAGTTTTAATCATAATTTTACGAAATAAAGCACAAACATTCTTTATTATCAAAGGTATACAATTATTCAGTAACTTACCCCCAAATAATTTAATATATGCATCCTAGGTTGTCCATTATCATGACCGCTTATAATTCTGAAAAATTTATTAGACGAGCCATCACTTCTGTCTTAAACCAAAGCTTTTCTAATTTTGAGTTACTGCTCATCAATGATGCTAGTCAAGATGCCACCTTAGAAATCATGTTATCGGTTCGGGATGCTAGAATTCGGATTTTTGATAATCCAATTAATTCAGGGACTTATTTTTCCCGAAATATTGGCTTATTTCATTCCCGAGGAGATTGCATCGCTTTTGTAGATTCAGATGACCTGATAAGCCCTAACCGTTTCATGCGGATCATGGATATAATGACAGAAAACAGGGATATTGTTCATCTAGAAACCAACTATATGCGGTTTTATGAAAGTACAAAAAAAATTTGGTTCAGGGAGTGGACTAGGGGAGTTGGTGTGGCCGTTATTCGGCGAAAAGTCATCCAAGATATAGGGTATTTTATGCCAGTTAGCGTAAGTGGTGATCTGGAGTATGCCAACAGAATTCGGGAATTCTATGGAAAAGAGCGATTTTTTTACTTACCTGATTTTACGTATTGGGCAAGCAAAAGAGCAAATAGCTTGACCAGTCTTGCAACAAATCATATAGCTGCGGAAAGGGAACTTATAAACTATTCAAAAGAAGTTTTTTATTTAAAAGGAAACTTGTATGTTGCCTTCCCTTATGAACAAGAATTGTTAGAGGCGTTTTCAAGGCTGGAATATTTTGCAGGAATAGAACTGGATAGGGAAAAAAAACTCCGAATAATAGCGCCTAAAATAGATGAAGAAATAGCTCCAAACATGGAACAACTGGCCTTGATACTTGATTTTTCAGAACAATGTATGGTTCAATTTTATTCAAATTATGTAGCTAACGAAAAAGAGTTGGGAAGCTTTTTTTCAAAAAAAAGATTTCGTAAAAAAATAAATAGATTGAAAAAGTGGCTATTTGATAGATTTAATGCTGAATGATGAAAAAAATATTCCGATTCTTGTTTCCAGAATATAGAAAATATGGGAGGTATAGCAGAATCATAGCACTCAACAAAGTAAGGCAATTAATAAGTAAGAAAAATATAGTGCATAAATATCTTTTTATCTTATCGCCTCCCTATTGTGGCTCCACTTTATTGACCGAATTAATAGCAACATCTCCAGCCGTTTCTTTAAATAACCCATTTGAGACAAGAGAAGGGCAACAACTCCCCACGACAAGAAAAATAATGTTCGACCATAAAAGGCGTTGGGATGTAACATTAGATTTTGACTGGGAGTACATAAAGGCAGAGTGGGAAAAATATTGGGATCTAACCAAACCCATTTTATTGGAAAAAAGCCCTCCAAATGGAGTCAGGGTTGCATCAATCAACAAAGTATTCCCTAATGCCCACTTTATTCTATTGTATAGAAATCCATACGCCCATTGTGAAAGCTTAATTAGAAGGGAGAAGATGAGTCCAGAAGATGCCGCAAAATTTGCTTTAGACGCTTTGATACATCAAAAGAAGAATAGACAATTACCTTTAAATTCAATAACGATCTCCTATGAAGACTTAACCACAAGAACGGAGGAATTTAAGCATCAATTAAGTGAATTTCTTCCTGAGCTAATTGGGGTAAAATCTGGTGGTAAGTTTTCTTCCCATAATTTTAAGAAAAAGCACATGGAAATAATGAATTTAAATGATGAAAAAATAGCGCAACTCAACCAAGCTCAATTGGACAAAATAAACGAGGTATTTGGCGAGAGGGCGAAACTTTTAGCTTTTTTTAACTATGAATTGATGATATAGTTGAGGACGCAATCAGCTTTTGCCTCCTTATACTATTCAGTCGATACCAAGCATTGCAGATTATCATCAATATTTAATCGTTCGTAAAAAAAAAATATGTATATTTGCCAAAATATAACCCTAAGTAATTATAAGCGGTTCCTCTCTATTATGAAATAATATTCATATATTTTTTTATAATTTTTAATAAAAATTCAAAATATCAATGCTCTTTAAAAAATTATTGGGACGGTGCTCCGCGCCTTTTTTGCGTGGTTACAGGCAGGCTTAATTTAATGTTCTTTTACCGTGTTCTACAAACGGTATCGCTCTCCTAGAGTCACGAAAGCCTGCTTGACTAACAAGCCTCACGCAGGCAGGGATGAGGCAAAAATGTATAATTTATTAGTTTGAATTGCCTAAAATCAGATTTTAAATAAAAATACTATTCACGGCCGAATTATGGAAAAGGAACCATACAAAAAAACAGCTCAAGAATTAGAAAAAATACAAAGAGATTTAGAAGAATTATCTATTAAAATAGTTGATCTTTCAAAAGAAAATAGAGTTTTGAAAGACCAATTAGAAATGGTAAAGCATGCTCCTACCTACTTATTAGCAAATACAATTGCGTTTCCTTTTCGATATATATATAATTTTTTTTTTAGAAAAACTACATTTGTCGAAACTAAATTCTGGATTCACATTAGATTGTTTCTAATGGGGATCACGAAACCCATCTCATTGTTAAGGCATATCAATAAACCCAATTATCTTACCTTAAAAAATGCGATTGGTAACGAACCTATTAATCAGATATTTAGAAATTTTAACCGCCTCCTTAAAAACAAACAAGTATCTTTTCAAGATGATTATACCTTAGCTATTGAGAATATCGCTCAAATCAATAAACAAATTAATTCCGTTATTTTAAGTCGTTCTAATGTAGTAAAGGAAACACAACTAAATATACTATATATTTCTCCAAATCTTCCAGATTATGATACTTCCAGCGGAGGGAGAAGAGCTACAAAAATGCTGGAACTATTAGGCCAAGACTATAATGTTTATGCTTTTACGCATGGTAGTAAACCCCAAAAATATATTGACAAGCTTATCTCTATGAATGTAAAAGTATTGGAGACTACAGAATATGATTTGATTAAAAGTCAGATTAGTGATTTTCATGTTATTATATACGCATGGTTTTATACTTACTTCGATGCGGATAAATTTCGTTCCTTATATCCATCGGCAAAAGTAATAGTAGATAGCGTAGATATTAACTGGGTTAGGGAAGAAAGGTCTGTAGGTATTTTAAATGGATTGACAATAGAAAAAGTATTAGAAAAGAAAAAATTAGAACTACTTGTATATGATAATGCTGATCTTGTTTGGGCCGTAACAGAAGACGATAAAAATGCAATAATAAAGGAACTTCCCAATACGAAAATTGAAATAGTTTCTAATATTCATGAACCTGTTTCGGATATCTACATTGATAATAAAAAAAATAGCTTGTTATTTATTGGTGGATACAACCATTACCCTAACCTTTCCGCTGTTCAAAAATTGGCTACGGATATTTTTCCAATAGTAAGAGCGACAATTCCCGATGCTCAATTAATAATAGCAGGTTCTCAAGCACCAGAAAGTGTGCAGGAACTTGGTTTGTTACGAGGTATAGAATTTAGAGGATTTGTAGAAGAAGAAGATTTAGATGATTTATATATAAGAGATACTTTTTTATCTGTATCGCCGCTACTTACAGGCGCAGGAATAAAGGGGAAGATATGTGAAGCCATCGCATATAACAAGCCTGTTGTAACTTCATCTATTGGTAACGAAGGAATTAATCTTATCCATGAGTCAGAAGGTTTGATTACAGACAATGACGAAGAGATGGCTGCCTTAATCATAAAAGCGTTAAAAAGAGAATATGATTTTGAAGTTATGACGCTAAACGCCCGAAAAAAAATGGAGAATCTGGTAGGGCCAACTTTTGTCAAAAAGCAAATGATAAAAAGTATTAGCCCAGAAATATCAATATGTATTGTAACTTATAATAAAATGGATTTATTACAACGTTGTATAGAATCTATTGAAGGTAATACGCGTTATTCGCACTATAAGATAATTGTTTATTCAAATGGCTGTACTGACGGAACTGTTGAATATGTTGAAGCAGCTCAAAAAATAAATCCAAAAATTATTCCTATTTTGTCAAAAACGAATAACGTCTTTGTTCGTCCTTGTAATGAAATGATGAATCTGTTTCCGGATAATGATATTGTGCTACTCAATAACGATACCTATGTTACCAATGGTTGGTTAAGCAATTTGCATAAAGCAGCATATGCTTCGGATGATATAGGAATAGCTGGTTCTAAGGTACTTTATCCTGATGGTGTTCTTCAAGAATTTGGGTCTGAATTATATGCGGATGGAAGCGGGAGAAACATTGGGAAATGGGAAAACGCTAGTGAAGCAGCATATAACAAAATCACTTTTGTAGGGTATGTATCTGGATGCTCCATGTTTATCAAGCGGAGTACTATAGAAAAAATAGGTGTTTTTGATGACCAATTCCATCCTTGCTATTGCGAGGATAGTGATTATTGTTATACGGCTTGGGAAAAAGGAATTCGAACGGTAGTTACGCATAAAAGTATTATTTATCATGAAGAAGGTGGAACTTCTGGTACAGATACAAGCAAAGGATTTAAAGCTTATCAAAATATTAATTTTGAAAAATTCTTAAAAAAGCATAAAAAGAACCTAAAGCAAATAAGTGAAGGGATTCAGGCTTTAAATGAAGGGAAAGAAGAATCGGAAATTACCCTCTATTCTTAATATTAATCTTAGTAAGTAAACAAACAAACTCAATGTTAGGGAGTAAGGATAATATTTTTTTAAAAACTTTTAAATGTAATCGTTGGGTAAGCAATTTATCATTACTTTTAATGCTGCACTAGTAAATACGCTAAAATGAATAACAGAGCATCATCTTATAATAGCTTCATCTTTACCCATATTCCAAAATGTGCCGGAACAAGTTTTAGAAAGTATATCTATAATATAAGTGTTCTAAATGGAATAGAAAAAAAGAAGATTTATATCCCTGGTACTTTTGATATTCCAAACAATAAAAATATAAGCCAATTATCAAAAGAAGAGTGTAATGCGCTTGCAAAACGGTCTGTTAAAGTACTAGCCGATCATTCAAAGTATAAGGAACATCTTCAACATAAGATTACTATCGAAAAACCGTTTTATTATACGATATTAAGAGAACCTGTTAACAGATTTATCTCTCATTACAATTTTTTTTATTTCAAAGATGGTAATAAAAAGTTTAAAAATAAATCACTAAACGAAATAAAAGAAGACGACCTTAAAGAGGTCTTGAACCAACTGGCTAACCTCCAAATGAATTACTTGGCAAATATTAAGTTTTTTAGATCATTTGGTTTAGAAAATGTTTTGAAAGTAGCTAAATACAATTTACAACATGAGTATGCTTGTTTCGGCATTTTAGAAAAAATGGAAGCGTCTGTCGACTTGTTAAAAGAAAATTTGCCTAAGTGGTTGTCTTCTAAAGAGACAAGTTTCCCTATTGTTAATTCAAATAAGCAGGGCACAACAGATATAGACCCTAAAATCATTGAATTAATCAAAGAATATAATCAGTATGACATAGAACTTTATAAGTTTGCACTCCTTATTTTTGAAGATGTTCTGCATCAAAAGTCTAAAGAACTACCGGCTTCAATTACCCCCCCCAAGTTAAACTGAAAAATTAAAATGAAGTAAGTTTATTAAACCTACGAAAGAACTAAAAAGAACAGTTTTTATTCATGTAGACATAGAAAAAACAAACCATGAAACCAAGAATATCATTTTTTATTTTAGCCTTGTTATGTATTTCTTGTTCTAATGAAGACTTTAAAGAAAAACAAATAGAAATATCTCAAAATAGATTGAATCAAAATACTGCATTTGAAAAAAGAAAAGAAATCAAATCCATCAGTGGATTTAAGGAGAGTGAAGATTTAAAGATAGAAAAAATGGGTTTGACAAAAGAAGGAATTTGCTGGGGAATCGTGCAAAATCTATCTAAGGATTATGTAATCTATTTTAATGCTGAACGAGTTCCCTTTGGGACAAGAGAAGATGCATTTACTTTTCATTTTAAGGATAGGACATCTTTGGCAGATGGTATACATGAGATTGTTATAGTGGATACTATACGGATGAAAAAACATACAAGAGCTATTAATATAGACTTTTTAGCAAAAAAAATAAGATTGCTCAATCCTTCTAAGCATAACAGCTCAGCTATTGCCAAAAAAGTAGCACAATACAACAACAGTAAGGAAGTTTCCATTGAAAAAATGGGTATTTCTTCAAAAGGGTTTGGTTGGGGGAAAGCAAAGAAAATATCTAAGAACAGTGTACTAATACTGAGTGAAGAAGTGCTCAACAGTAAAATTCTTGAAGGCAAATTCACTTTCACTATCAGCAAAAATATACCCGATGGGCCCCATTCTTTCACAATTGCAGATACACTTTTGAAAAAAAAGTACACCTACTTTATAGAGCTATCCAAAGCTAAAAGGGAAATTAATTTAAAGAATATGCATAAGTAAAGATGTATAATGAGGGTACAAACTAAAATTAATGAGATTAGAATTCGTATGGATAAATTGATTCAGGATATTACCGTTTTGAATCAAGAAGAAGTCAGTTTTGAGCAATTTCAGGATTTAAATAACGCTTATCAAAGCTTAGAAGAAGCCCTGAAAAAATTATGTTTCAAAAAAGAAGAACTAGGGCAAAAAGTTCTTTTTGAAGACAATTGGATCGCACAAAATATCCAGTTTATGATTGATATTATACCGGATATTCATCAGATCTTATTGAAATACTATCAGAGAAAAGACGAGTTAAACTTAATAGATGTGGGTGCTGGCAGTGGTGCTGGCTCTAATCTAATTGCTCAATTACATACTGCCCGCATGATTTACTCCAAAATAAACGTAGATGCTATTGATCATGTTGATAAACGTTTGAAATGGGCGACTGCGCAGTATCCTAGAATTAATTATTATCAGGAAAATTTGTATAAATTAGCGTCAAAGAATTGGGACTTAGTCGTTTGTAGTCATTGCATAGAACATGTCCCTAAACCCCATGCTTTTATCGAACAACTTATCAGAATATGCAAAGGATTCTTGTTTATCTATACCCCTTTTAATGAAATAGACCGAATCGCTGGACATCTTCATACGATAACAGCATCTTTTTTTAAACCCTATAAAATAGAACATTCCAGAATATTCAATAGTATGGCCTGGCATCCTGATAAAGAAAAAGATCAAGTAATCTTAGCTTGTATAGATTGTAGAATTTAAGACCTTAAATTAGTTCGGAAATTATTTAAATACAACTATGCACGATTCCCCTTTTATAAAATATAAATTTCTTTTATTCATAGGACTATTCTTGCTCCTATTTTTCAACAATAGATTTGATTTCTATAAAAAATACAGAATTAATTATAAAAATCATTATTATATTGCCAATAATACGGCTAGCAGTTGGTTGATAGGGAGTCTTATGAAAGCTCGGCAAGATGGCTTGTTTTCCTGCGGGCCGTTTACAACCAGATTTCTTGTCAAAGACCAAAACTTTACGCTTACAATAAGTGATAAATATCAGTATCAAAGAGATGTTTTTTTAGCCGGTAAACAAATTGACCGTGAAGGAAGTTGGCAGATTTATAAATCTGCCATTCGGTGGCCTGTTCATTTGTGCTGTTTAATGGACTTTTTATATCATAAGGTGTTTGGAACGTATACCAATACCATTTTTCTTACAAGAACATTGTTTGATGTTTTTACTTCACTTTGTCTATTATTATTGATGATATGGGCATTTAAAGAATTTGGCTGGATTGGATTTTTATCCATCTTGGGTTTGTCTATTTTCTTTTCTGCAGTGAATCACTCCGAGGTATCCAGCCCTATATTTATGTATATTTTGCCTTTCTCTGTTTTGTTGTTAAAATATCAAAAACAAACCGACAAGCATCTGTTCCTTTTTATTTTTCTGGTTGTCTGTCTACAACAGTTGTTACAATATGAAAAAACGCCTATTATTTTTATGAGTATTTTTTTTCCCATGATTTATTATGCAATAAGCCAAAACTGGAGTATAGAAAAAATAATGAGCCAGCTAAAAATAACACTTATTGCAAGTTTGGCTGCTATTGTATCCGTGCTGATCTTACATTTTGGATTTTTAGTCTTGTATTTTGGTATAGAAGAATCAACGAATTGGTTTACAGGAAAAGTAGTTCAACGCACTTACTCCCAATTAGAAAATGTAGGAATAGGCAACATTTCTATTCCGCTAAAAACAAATCAAACGGATCTTTTTGCTGTATTACAAAAATTTTATGTTGAAAAAAAAATGTGGTTTGGGATAAATGGACTGGGATACTTTTTTATTAATCTTGGTATCTTAGTTGGGCTGTTTATTTGGAACAAAAATACTGCTCATAAACGATTGATTGCTAAACAATTTTTGGGTTTAGGCATTATTACTATGCTCTCTTATTTTTCAGTACTTGCCTATTTTATCATTTTCAAATCGCAAGCAGCGGAACACAGTTTTCCAATTTCCTTTTTCCAATTTCCTTTTTTCTTTCTTTTGTTCTTCTTGGTAATCCTTCTGGGTTTGTTTATTTTGAAAAGCTTTCTAGATCCTAAAACCACTAGGTTTCAAACAGGGAATACTACAAACCCATAGTTGGATAAAAAGTTAATGATGAACAAAAGTCTTACAAATATTAATAACTAAACCAAAATGAAGCTCATTATTCAAATACCTTGCTTTAATGAAGCCCAAACCTTGCCTGTGGTTCTTGATGAAATTCCCAAGCAGATCATCGGTGTTGATGAGATCAAAAAACAGGTTATTGATGATGGAAGTACAGACAGCACCCTCCAAGTTGCAAGAGATTATAACGTTGATTATATCATTGAGAACATAAGGAATAAAGGATTAGGAAACTCATTCCGAATTGGAATGGAACATGCTTTTTATCAAGGTGCAGATATATTGGTCAATACAGATGGAGATAATCAATATCCATCTAAATTTATCGCAGATCTAATCCAACCCATTATCAGGGGGGAAGCAGATATTGTTATTGGCAATAGACAAACGTCTAAGATTAGGCATTTTTCCTTGACAAAGAAAGTTTTTCAATGGCTAGGTACTAAAACCACCTTATTTATTACTGGAGAAAAAGACATAACAGATGCTGCTAGTGGATTTAGAGCTTATTCCCGCAATGCCATGCTAAAATTAAATATTACCTCTGACTTTTCCTATATATTAGATAGTACAGTACAGGCTGCTCAAAAACGGCTAAAAATAGTGAGTATAGATATTACAACTAATGCACCTACTCGCTCATCTCGATTGTTTACTAGTATGTTTGAACATATTCGTAAATCAGCAATGGATTTAGTTAGGGTTTATACGATGTATCAACCCATGAGAGTCTTTTTCTGGTTAGGTATATTTACCTTTATCCTTGGTTGCATTCCTATGGGGAGATTCTTATGGGATTATTTTTTTGGAGATCATGGCCAAGGAATGATTCAATCGCTAATTTTTGGAGCGATCTTCCTCATTGTCAGTTCTAATCTTTTTGCATTAGGAATTATTGGAGATTTAATGGCAAAAAACAGAACGCTGATTGAACGTATGCTAAGGGAACAGAAAATCAAGAAATTTGAAAACGACAAATGATAAACGAGTTATACTTGGCGTCAATTATCTCAACAATATACTTACTTTGCTTCAACCCGAAAGTAGCGATCATTGTGATAAAAAGCTGCTTCCTAGTTTTTATTTTTTCCTTTGGTGCTCTAATATGGGATAAGGCTACATTACTAAAACATAATTTTAATACAAATTTAGGGCGTACGGGTGCTGTTGGGCTACATGGAGAAGAAAAAGAAAGCTTTTTCCTTGGCTTAGAAAACCTTTACGCAGAGGATTTTGATAACGAAAAGTGTCGAGAAAAGACGTTCATATTAGCGAAAGGATTAAATTTAAACAGCTTCTTAGCCCAAAGTTTGAATTTTAGACAGTTTCTAAACAAATCTTGGTAAAATAATTGTACTTTTGGCGTTCATGACAGAAACTTATTCTTATTTCGGTTGTTATAGAATTAAGAATCACGAAAACAGTCAACATGAATGTAAGAAATTACGCAAGACTTATTATCTACCGAATTAATCAAAAAGGGCTGGAAATCTTTCTCGTCCATGCCGGCGGAAACGGCGAAAACTGGCAAATCCCAGAAGGTACCTTGGGAAATCAGCATAATTGTCAGGAAGAAAGTATGATCGTTCTCGATACGCTGGATCAGCATGGAAAGCCCAGTAAAGTATTGGCTATTGAAGGCGATTGGCATGATATTCCCTCCGTGCGATCCGTTATTAAGGCTGATGTCAGGTTTGTTAAAAATCAAATCAAGCAGAAGTTTCCTGATTTGGAACAGGGTAAATTTTATGCAGTTAAAGAGGCTTGTAAGAAAGTGCTTCCGCATCAATATGCTTGCCTGAAAGAACTCAAGGATATTATACTGGAGAAAAATCAGGTTAAGTACATCTGAATCATCAAAGTATTAAATCAACCGGATTCATGGAAAATATTGAGCATAAAGCTTTGAACTATGCTGATTTTACTTTTCCCGGCCAAACCAACTTCTACCGAGGGAAGGTAAGGGATGTGTATACCGTTGACGGAAAACTGGTCATGGTTGCCTCCGACCGAATTTCTGCCTTTGACCATATCTTACCCCGTCCAATTCCTTTCAAGGGACAGGTTCTCAATCAAATTGCCTATTATTTTTTGCAAGCCACAAGGGATATTGTTCCCAACTGGGTATTGGCTTCTCCAGATGCTAATGTGGCGGTTGGTTTAGCCTGTGAGCCTGTTAAGATAGAAATGGTTATCAGAGGGTATCTGGCTGGACATGCTTGGCGGATTTACAAAGCTGGTGGTAGAACCATTTGCGGGGTAGCGATGCCAGATGGAATGGTTGAAGGGCAGGCTTTTCCTGAACCCATCATAACCCCAGCAACAAAGGCAGAAGAAGGACATGATGAAGATATTTCGAGAGCAGAAATTTTAGCCCAACAGCTTGTCCCAGAATCTGACTACCTGAAAATGGAGGCCTATACCAAAGCACTTTTTAAAAGGGGAACTGAAATGGCGGCGGAACAGGGCTTGATCTTGGTGGATACAAAATATGAGTTTGGAAAATATAAGGGAGAAATTTACCTTATTGATGAAATACATACCCCGGATAGTTCCCGTTATTATTATGCAGATGGATACGTAGAAAGACTTGAAAAAGGGGAGCGACAAAAGCAGCTTTCCAAGGAGTTTGTAAGGGAATGGTTGATGGCACATGGCTTTCAAGGCAAGGAAGGACAACTGATGCCTTTTATGCCGGATGCATTCGTCAAATTGGTTTCTGATCGATATATTGAGTTGTATGAACGCATTACGGGAAAAGCTTTTGAAAAGGCAGATACCAGTCAACTAGAAGAAAGAATTGAAAAAAATATATTGGATTATCTGAAGAATCAGTAATTCATTTTGAAAAAAAACGTAGAGCCG
>JAHDGC010000962.1 GCA_020627865.1 Saprospiraceae bacterium
TAAACAAGTCTAAATTATATAATACCTAACCTGATTTTAACCATATTTGTTTCATCGCAAATGTTAAGAATTTCCTAAAATTGTATTAACGTGGCTAAAAGACGGTTAAACTGCAATTTTATTTCAGTAATGGGATAATTCCAGCTATTCAGAGGGCGTGAGTATATATTTAAGGAAGACGTAAGCATTACGTCTCTATGGGGTTTATCCGGCCTTCAATTTTACGGAGATATATTTAATCTGACCGAAGCGATTTACCGTAAGGTTAACCACATCACCAACTTTTGCCCTCCCGATCAGTTCCTGCAATTCTGGAGCAGACTTAACCATTTTTCCATCCACTTCGGTAATCACATCGTTAGGCAACAAACCTGCACTTGCAGCAGCTCCACCATCTGCCAAACCTTCTATTACTACGCCTTGTGAAATATCCAAACCCAGTTCTCCGGCTAAGTCACTATCAATATCAACGATATTCACGCCTAGAAACCCCCTTTGATAGCTACCATATTCGATAATATCATCCACAATTTTGTTCATAATATTAACCGGAATAGCAAAAGAATATCCCGCATAGCTACCCGTTCTAGAAGCGATAGCGGTATTGATACCGATTAAGCGACCTTGCGCATCTACTAATGCGCCACCACTATTTCCTGGATTAACGGCAGCATCTGTTTGAATAAAGGACTCAATGGCTCTTTTGTCATCGTTGACATTAATGTCTCTTCCTTTGGCACTGATTATACCAGCGGTTACGGTTGACGTTAGATCAAAAGGATTTCCTACGGCAAGTACCCATTCTCCAATCCGGGCCATGTCTGAATCGCCTCGTTGCAATACAGGCAACCCCCTAGCTTCAATTTTAAGGACAGCTAGGTCACTTTGTGGGTCTTTCCCTACAATTGTGGCTTGAAATTTTCTATTATCATAAAGGGTTACATCCACTTTATCCGCGAAGCCCACGACATGGTTATTCGTAACGATATAACCATCTTCGGAAAGAATCACCCCGGAACCAGTTCCCTCCTTCTGGGGTGATTCGAAAGAGAAACCGTCACCGAAAAACCAACTGTAAGGCTCTCTCTGGTTTTGGCGACGTTTATTGGCCAGCGTTTTACTTTCGGCAGCCGAAATATGAACAACGCACGGCATCGCTTTCTCGGATGCTTCTATAAAATTAAAACCTACAACGGGTTTTGTATTCAAATTAACTTGTCGGGCATGGTTGGTTGCCACCTCCGAAACAGTAGCGTGATCTGGTGCTACCATTTTAGAAAAGCTTAAAGCAATAAAACCACCGACAACTCCGGCAAAGATGAGTGATAACAAATTTTTCATTATAAAAATTTAAAATCAAATAGAAATATTGTAAAAAAGTATTCTACAAAAATAACCAACAGATAATATTCCTTGTTATGCATACAATTTATTTTAACATCAAATTAACAACGAAGATAATTCTGTTCTAATTTGTAAAAAGCAAAAAACAATATTGAATAGAGACAAAAAATGCCGTATATTAGCGAATAAGTAGCTGAGCGCATTAAGCTATAAACCTCCCGAATGCTGATTAAGGCAAATTAAAATAATAAATTACCCATTTTGACTAACTTTATTTTGCCTAAAGCCCCATAGTTTTTATTGATTTATACTTATGCCCCTTTTACTTAACATGACATTATTCTAAAGTGGTTTTGAAAAACAGGGAAAAAAATATCAATATTTTTGAAATTGAAGCATTAGATTTGCTGAAGCCTGAAACGGATTTGGAGCAAAGTTTTCTGAATTGTGAAGATTTCAGAAAGGGTCTAGATTGGGGTATTCCCAGATATGGACATCCAGAGGGGAAGGTACTTTACCATGTCCGAGAAGTACTGGATAATGTTGACAAAATAGAAGGTCTTCCTAGAGCTTGTAGGGAAAAGTTAAGGATCATCACCTTTACCCACGATACTTTTAAATATAAAGAAGACAAGACAAGCCGACCACGAAACTGGCTAAAGCATCATGGTATGTTGGCTAGAAAGTATTTAGAACCATATTTTGGAGATAAAGCCATCCTCGATATTATCGAATTGCACGATGAGGCTTATTATTGTTGGCGTATGCTGCATCTTTATGACCAACAGGAAGCGGGACAAAAGCGGCTTGATCAACTTTTGTTGAAAATGAAAGATCACCTCCAATTGTACTATCTTTTCTTTAAATGCGATACTCAGACAGGGGATAAGATTCAATCTCCGGTGAAATGGTTTGAGCAGACAATTGGGG
>JAHDGC010000090.1 GCA_020627865.1 Saprospiraceae bacterium
ATTAATTTACAGACGCAGCAACCCTTTATCTCAGAAGATCAAGTCCATGCTATCATCTTATATGGTGATGATAACAACAATGATTTGAGAGTGCTTGATCCAGCAATAGCCGATCACATTTCGGGCGAGATGGCCTGTCAAAGAGAAACGACATCCTCCGATTATAAATTTGTCGATGGGATTTCTAACCCTCGATTTTTCCCAAGACCCGATTCAGGGATGTTCCTATATCCGCTAAACCAGGTACTCTTACATGATAAAGCCAGCGATACCAGCTTCGGTTGTGGAAGCTATGGCGTGCTCATGAAATTTGAGTTGGATGACAATGCATTAGATCAACTCTCTGCCAGTTTTAAAAGGGACAAGGAAAGAACCTTTGCGAATGTGATGGGTAGATTTACAAATGGTGCGCCTTTGGTCAAGCATAAAACAGCGCCAAGTGAAGCGGATTATGTCCCTGAAAATAATTTCGACTTCCACAAGGATGCCGAGGGCAGCAAATGCCCGTTTCATACTCATATCAGGAAGTGCTACCCGAGAACCGAGGCCTCTAAGTATAAGCAAATTGTCCGACGGGGCATGCTCTACCAAGAAGAAGAAACCGACAAACACGGCTTAATGTTTATGTCTTTCCAAAAAAGCCTCGTTAATCAATTCGAGTACATATTAGAAAATTGGATCTTAAACGAAAATACCGTTTTAAAAGATGCCACAACGGGAAGAAACATTATTGCAAAATCGAAACGAGACATTCTTTTCAGTGAAGCAGGAGACCAATACCACGTTCCAGTATCCTGGGGGAGTGACGAAACCATGATGATAACGATCCCGAGAAAAATAACCAACTTTCTAGGTGGCCTTTATTTTTATGCGCCTTCCATTTCGTTTTTAAGAAAGCTTCACTTATTCAGTCGTGATTTAGAAGTACTCGACATTGATATTAGATTTTGCAACGAGGAGCATGTTAATATCAACTCAAATCTTGCCTGATGACTCAAAACCAATATTGTGAGAATACTGTTTTTTTTATGGTGCCTGTCTTTTTATGGCAAGGCCTCTGCCCAAACCATTTCGCCACTTTGGTGCCATGAGTTAAATAGGGAAAAAGGCCTAAGCTCGGAGGGGTATAATTTTTATACCTATTGCGACAAGCAAGACTTCATTTGGATCAGCTCGACAAAGGGACTCAATCGCTTTGATGGGCTACAGGTCAGGCAATACAGGAATAACTTTCAGGACACAACCGCCCTGTTCGGAGAAAATATTCAAAGTCCCTTCTTTGAAAACTCTGACGGGCAGTTGTGGTTCTGCACCTACGAAGCCGTACAGCTTTATGATCGCTCAAACGATCAATTCCAACATTTTTTTGTTCGAGATGAAGCCGGAAAGGAAATCAAACAAGCGTATTATGTTTTTTATCTTGAACAAGACAGATACCTTTGGTTTAGGGCGGATGATAAGATTCATCGGGTAGATGTTTCGAAGCCAGCAAAAATACAAGATAACTTTGCAAAAAGTAAGGGACTTTATACTACAACACATTTTCATTCTAGTGTTGGAACAGATAACAATGGAAAAGTAAAGTATATTTTCTCTAGCTCGAACGATAAGGAAAAAGGAATTGACCTGGCCCATATAACAGATGGCAGTTTTGTAAAAAAAGTGGCTTACTTTAATAACGAAGATGATAAAAACCCTCCGTGCAGCGTTTTCCAAGTTTATTACGCGTCAGAACAGTCTGTATGGTTAGCAACTGCTCAAGGGATGGTCCATTGGGATTTAAAAAGCAACAGCAGCAAGACATATTCTCATGATGCAAAATATACTTTTTTTACCCCGACAAAAGAAGGGAATTTTATTGTATCTTTTTACAATGATGGCATCTACAATTTTAATCCCCAAACCGGCATTTATACAAAATACCATTTGAGATTAATAGACCAACCACAAGCAGATGTTGACAAAGCCGTACGGAATGTGTACTTAGACCATAACAATGTGCTGTGGATTACGGTAAGAAACAAAGGCATACTGTACACGCATCTGAACAAGACTAAATTTTCCATACCCGAAACGCCTTTACCAGATTATATTGATTTTAAATTTTTACAGCTACAACCTTATTTTGACAATCAAATATTAGCCAGCTTCCAATATGGAATTTTATTGTTACATAAAGACGGGAGCATTGCAGATAAAATAACATCCCCTAACTTTCCTATTCCCAAACATTTGTATTGGGAAAAAAATACGGAACGCATATGGGTCGCCAGCAACAGGGGTATCTATAAATGCAATATAGCAACAAAGCAGTTTGAAATCATTCCAGGCACAGAAAGAGGGAACTTCCTATACATCCGTAAAATTCAGGATGGTTCTCTTTTAGCGAGTTCTTTTCGTGGGCTTTTCAGATTAGTCGAAATTGACGGACAATGGCAAGCCAATAAAATTGAAATAGAACAAAAACAAGGTACGGGCTATACTGCCATATTCCAGGATCAAAAAGCGAATATTTACATTTGCAAGAACGAGGCAAACATCGGTGTTTACCGATACGAATCGGATCGTTTAGTGCAACAAAAGAACTTACCCATCAGGGGAGCAATTTATAGTTTTGCTGAAGACACGCAAGAGAACACGATATGGATAGCCAGTTCATATGGATTAGTCCAGCTAAATATAGACTCCGGTTTGTCTAAAACCTATACCGTAGAAAATGGGCTACCCGATAATAGTGTGTATCATGTTTTCCTTGACCAAGAACGAAACCTATGGATCAATACTTACAAAGGTATTAGCCTATGTCAAAAAGCAGATGAAACATTTCAAAGTTTCAGCCTAGCGGATGGCTCCCTATCCAATACCTTCAAACCATATAATAGTGTGCGGTTGAACGATACTTGTTTCTGGATAGCGGGTAATAATGGCATTACCGTAATCAATCCAGAAACGGTGGATTACATCAACACGCAACCCGCCATTAAGATCAATAAACTTTATATTAATGACGAACTTTATGACAGTCTTAACAAGAAAACAACCCATGTCCGAAATATTAACCAAATTGAAACGCTCCAGCTCTCTTATCAAGAAAACTCTTTTTCCTTCGAGTTTCTAGCCCGTGACTATGCCGACCCGAATAGTACTTCATTAAGTTACAGTTACAAAATGGATCAACTGGACAAAAAGTGGATCAATATACAGCCTGGACAGCCCGGTTCTGTACGATATTCTAATATGGCCAGTGGGGATTATGAGCTTTTAATCAAGGCCAGCAACAGCGATGGGAAAGGGCATCAAGGCAACCAAAGAAAAATCAACATCCATATTTCCGCCCCCTTCTGGGAAACCACCTGGTTCAGAATACTCTTCGTATCGGTAATCTCGCTAATTGTCTATGGTATTTACAAATATCGAATCCATCAGGTCAGGGAAACAGAACGACTTAAAACACAAATTGCAGAAGGGAACACGAGGCTCGCTGAAGAAAAAGCTAGGTTAGCCGAAAGCAAAACGAGAATAGCCGAGAGTAAAATGTCTTCCTTAATCGCACAAATGAACCCACATTTTATTTTTAATGCCTTACAATCTGTCAATCGTTTTGTATTAAAGGGCAACAAACGAGAAGCCAGTGAATACCTCGGACGTTTCTCTAAATTAATCAGGATGATGTTAGAGAACAGTCGCTATAATATGCACTCTTTAAAAAAAGAAATCGCCTTCCTGAACATTTATATGGAAATAGAAGCCAGAAGGCTGAAACATTCTTTTGATTATCAGTTTATCATCGACCCTCAAATTGAGGAAGAAGAGACCAATATCCCGACAATGCTCTTGCAACCCTTTATTGAAAACTCCATTTGGTATGGTTTGGCACACCGGGAAACGGAAGGCGGCAAAATAGAGATTCATATATACGAAGAGGGGAACATCCTACGCTGCACCATAGAAGACAACGGCGTGGGGAGGGCCGAAGCGGCAAGGATAGCTTCTAATAGACTCGACAAGTCAGAGTCTATGGCCACAACGATTGTACAAGAACGCATAGATCTATTTTTCCCCTATCAAAAGGAACTGTGTACGATTCAATATGAGGATTTAGAAACTTCCGAGGGAAAACCATGCGGCACTCGGGTTTCGATTACATTACCGACTTCAGTAGACCATTTGTAACACATACTCTCTGTTTACCATATTCGTACATCGAAACATAGGCTTCGTACATTCCACCATGGCATTAAGGTCAAACACATGTATATTTGCAGTATAAAAACCAGCTAAAATATTAGCCCTGTATACACCCCTAAACCTAAATGTAGTGATAATTGGAAAATATTAATTTTTTATTGAAAACTTCTAAACCCTAAAGACATGAACTAGAAAATTGATCCTTGAATTTTTACTCGGAAAAAAAATAACAACAAGCTATATCTAAAACTTCTTATGCAATCAAGTGCAGCTAAAATCCGGGTCTCGTTAATCCAAAGCAGAAAAGATTAACACCGTTTAACAACAAAAATAGATTTATGGAACTAACCCAAGGCATTAACCCCACTAACCCAAACAGGGCTGAATTTCACATTCAGACTAATGCCATGGTAGAGGCGCGGTACAACGTGTCTCTACCATAAATCTTAAAATCGCCGCTTCCGCCACTCCGCCAACAACTCCAAATCCTGCTCATTCTTCAACAAGGCACCCAGAAATGGTGGCACATCTTTTTCCAAATCCATCCCCGCGAGATCTTCCCTTGTTATATTTTTATTAATGCCATATTTTTCTTAAATTTACGGCATCCCCGAGTGCCCTTTCCTATATTTTTGTTTTACCTAAAGGCACACACCAAAACAGCTATAACAATAATCACCTTTTAGAGCATGTTAAGAATTTAATAATTGATCTGCGAACCTGCCTGTCCTTGCGGACACGCAGGCAGGTGCCACTTTTCCGATTATACGTCGTTGTGAAAATACTCATTTAGCTACGGCTAAACTCCGTTTTTCACGCCTAGTCTAATCGAAAAATTGACTATTTTCGTTCTAAAGATCAATTTCTCAACATGCTCTTAATAAAAAAAATAATCATGAAATCTATACATTTTCTCTTCCTAAGCCTAAGTATCTTACTTTTCCTACCCGCTTGCCAAAAGGATCTACTTACCGATTCTGGGGAACTCATCTGTAAAGGTGACCACACCCCCTGTGATTTGGTTACGGCCAACAATGAGTTTGGACTCAAGGTCTTAAAAAAATTGAACGAAACGGATAGCGCTGAAAATATTTTTATTTCCCCGACCAGTATCGCCAGTGCCCTCACGATGGCATTAAACGGAGCGGCTAACCAAACCCTAGCGGATATGATGACAGCCCTAGAACTGGAAGGGTGGACAATGGAAGAAATTAATGCCGCTTACAAAACCTTATTGCAACTTTATCCAACACTCGACGAACAGGTACAGTTGAAAATCGCCAATTCCATCTGGTATGAGGAAAACCAGCAAGTCCTCGATGCCTTCTTAGATGTCAATACGGAAACATTTAACAGTCAGGTAGAGGCACTGGATTTTCGTGACCCCGCTTCCGTTCATACCATCAATGATTGGGTATCGAGCAAAACAAATGGTCTGATCGAGGAAGTATTGAGTAGCATTCCTGCTGATGTTGTCATGATTTTAATCAATGCGATTTATTTCAATGGCAACTGGCGGCACGCTTTCCCCCCGCAAGCGACTGCACAAAGAAGTTTTTACCTGGAAGATGGTACCACGGTATCTATTCCCATGATGTATCATAGAGAAATCACCTTAGCCTATACCCATACCGAAAAATTCCAAGCCTTATGGAGATTCCACATTCTCCATGATGGCTATCCTTCCCAACATGGACTATACTGTACATGATGTTGTAAATGATTTTTCTGCGGAGAACTGGGCAAGCTGGACGGACGCGCTTGTCAGTACGGAAGAGATTAAAATTAACTTCCCAAAATTCGAGATAGGCTATAATAAAACACTCAACGATGTTTTAAAAGAATTGGGCATGGGGACAGCCTTCGCGGACGCTGATTTTAGCAATATCAATGGAAGAAAGGATCTCCAAATCGACGAAGTTGTCCATCAATCTTTCATCAAGGTAGATGAAGTCGGCACGGAGGCTGCTGCGGTAACGGCAATTCTATTTGAGGGGCTATCAGCACCAACTACCCCTGTTTTAATTTTTAACCGACCTTTTGTTTTTGTTATTCGTGATAACGCCAGTAATAGTGTGTTGTTTGTTGGAAAAATTATGAATCCAAACGAATAGTAACTAAATTCAGTGCAAATCTAGTCGGTAGTTTCAAACTATCGACTAGATTTGAAACAAAATCTTAGGGAGCTGGAAATAAATAATGTACGCAAAATTGACTAGATTATTTTATTTCCAGACAAGCCTGCCTGTACAAGTGTACACGTAGACAGGGCACAAAAACCGGAACCTGCCTGCGTTCCTCTTGGAAGGCAGGTTTAGCAGAGCTAAATGAGCTTGTCTGGTTGGTCAGCCAAACAGGGATTTCTGTAACATGAGGGGCACCGATGGATGCCACGAACGGGAATAAAAAAAGCAGTCAAGATGCGTAGCTTATTTTTTGCCAGTTCCCTTAAAACCGCCTTTTCCGCCACTCCGCCAACAAATCCAAATCCTGTTCATTCTTCAACAAGGCACCCAGAAATGGTGGCACATCTTTTTTCAAATCCATCCCCGCGAGGTCTTCCGCTTTTACATTTTCCATCAATAACAATTTGATCCAATCAATCAACTCACTGGTCGAAGGCCGTTTCTTAATGCCCCGGATTTCGCGAATACCATAAAAGAGTCGCATCGCTTTGGATACCAATTCCCCCTGAATATCCGGATAATGAACATCTACAATTTTCTGCATGGTTTCCTTATCTGGGAAGCGGATGTAGTGAAACAAGCAACGGCGCAAAAAGGCATCCGGCAACTCTTTTTCATTGTTGGAAGTAATGATCAGAATGGGTCTTTTCTTCGCCTTAACTGTTTTCTGCAATTCATAAACATAAAATTCCATCTTGTCCAACTCCAGCAATAGATCATTCGGGAATTCTATATCCGCCTTATCAATTTCATCCAACAACAACACCACGCTTTCCTCCGCTTCGAAGGCTTCCCAAAGTTTCCCTTTCTTGATATAATGTGCCAAATTCGCCACATCACCCATGCCCAACTGAGAATCCCGCAAACGCGAAACGGCATCATATTCATAAAGCCCTTGCTGTGCCGTTGTGGTAGACTTGATGTGCCAAGTGATGATGGGCTTGCCCAAGGATTTGGCAATCTCATGTGCAAGGAGTGTCTTACCTGTCCCAGGTTCTCCCTTAACAATCAAAGGTTTTTCCAAATGGATGGCTGCATTCACTGCAATTTGTAATTCGTCTGTGGCGACGTAATTTTCTGTTCCGTTAAACTTCATGTTGGATGGTTAGGTCAATAATAAGGCATACAAAGATAAAATAAAAATTCATACTCCTGGACAAAATTTAAATCTATAATGGTGTCGGTACGCTGTACCTCCGATAAAAGGGGCTATTCTACACTCTACAAATGGTGCCGCTCTTACAGAGCTCTTTCCTCACAATTAGGTACGTAGTACCGGGTACCATTTGTAGAAAAATTATCCAGTATGATTTTGAGCTTGCCTGATACAGCGTGCAACGCAAGCAGGGTACGTAGTACCGTCCCCATTATATTACAAAACAAATTTTATTATCATAAGTTTTACACAATTGCCATAAAATAAATCCCCTTTCCTTTTCAGATCATCCATAATTTCAGATATTCGCCCTTCTATGGAACAAACAAGCATTTTAGAAGCCATCCAAACCGCAGCACAAGCCTTGCACTGGTCAGAAATCGGCGCTGTAGTCTTCGGCTTGATCTACATTATATTCGCCGCACGGGAAAATATCTGGTGCTGGTTTTGGGGAATCCTCAGTTGCAGCTTATGGGCTTGGGCTACTTGGCAACTCTATGACCTCTATGCCGATGCCCTATTGAATTTATTTTATGTTGCGATGGGATTCGTCGGTTGGTACCAATGGCAAAATAAGGGCAACACAAAAGAACAAACTATAATACAAGTCAAAAACTGGCCATTTCATCTCGTCGTACTGGCCGGAGGATTTCTGTTGGGCGGTTTATTTGGTTATTTTTTCGATCAGTATACCGCTGCAGCGGCCACCTATCTAGATGCCGTAACCACTGTTTTCGCCATTATCACGACATTCATGGTGGTGTACAAAATTCTAGAAAATTGGCTTTATTGGATTGTTATTGACATCGCCTACATTTATTTGTATATTGGGCGCGGAGGGTACCTCTTCGCAACATTGTATATGCTTTATGTAGTTATTGCTATTATAGGATTCTACCAGTGGTATGGCAAATATAAAGTCCAACCTAATAATCTCCGATAAAATATATTTGTCTGCAACAAACATCCAATATCCTTGTTTAATTTAGGGCATGCTCTTATTTTCTTTACTTTTACTTTTGTTTTTGTAAAATAACAAGCTGTTCATTTGCAACAGGATATATTCGCATAAAATTTACAACTACAAACATACATAAAAGAGAACCGATATGAGTATTCAAGAATCTATTAAGCAAAGCAAGTTCGAGTCAGAACATCAAAAGATGTTGATCAACATTATTTATACATCGAATTGGTTAGACAGCGTTATACGAGATTCTTTAAACAAGTTTGACTTAACCCATGTTCAGTTTAATATCCTCAGAATTTTGGCCGGTTCTGCTCCCAAGCCTCTTTCTCCTGGCGACATTAAAAAGGTTATGCTCTTCCGAAATCCAGATGTAACCCGTTTGGTAGACCGGCTTGTTTTAAAAGGCTTGGTTATCCGAGAAGCTTGCCCAGATAATCGACGTAAAATGGACATCTACATTAGCGACTCCGGAATTGAATTGTTACAAAAAGTAAATCCCGCCCTGAAAGCAGCTACCGAAGACTATTATGAAGCAAAGATGACGGAGGCAGAAGCATCCTTGTTGAGTGATTTACTGGATAAGATGCGGGAGTAGCTCCTGCCTGCTTATCCCTGCCTGCTTGTCAGCACGACAGACAGGAGCACGACAGGCAGGTTTTAGCATTTTTTACTGTATCTTACAGCCGATTAGCTCTTTTGACACAAACCCAATGCTACCCAATCCAATTTTCACCGAAGGCTGGCTAAAAATGACTGCCCTCTACGCCTTCATTTTCTTCCTGACCACCTATGCCGTTCATGCCATCATTTTCCGGATGCTGGTCACGGGGCCAGATTCTTTTACTTGGGCAGCCTTCCAACATTACCGGAGAAAGGTTATTTTTTTCAGTGCGGTTTTCGTAGCTCCTTTGTACGAAGAATTTCTCATCACCTTTCTCGCCTATACCAGTTTCCTGCAACATGCCCAAGCCGGACAAGAAGGCATTGTCCTCATTCTTGTGGCATCCTTTTTTGCCCTGCTGCATTTACCCGGGGACATCCGCAACCAAAAAAGTATTTTCAGAAAAATCATGTTCTCCCGGCTATGCAATGCCCAACTGGATCGCTTCTTCTACTCCCTTGCCGCTTACTTTACTTTTGCCCTTACGGGAACCTTATGGGCTTCTATCTTCCTCCATTATTTATACAATGCACTTGTGGTGGTACACAATTTTGACCTAGAGGATGGCATAAAATACCCCGGCAAATACGACGTAAATCGCATTTTTATTCGTGGTATCAATATCGGGTTTAGCTTGTTTGCAACGTATTGTTTTTGCTCAGGATTTCCGAAATTTTATTGTTATATGATCGCAGCAAATTTGGTCTTTGCCATAGGGCAAATAAAAAGATGAGTTTAATCATGCCGGATCACATGCGGTACGTACTCCGCATCATCATCTATAACCGGATCATCCTGTCGACGGAAACACAAGGCCGAACTTTCGCCTGTCCAGAAAATGCTAGGCTGGTAGCGACAACCATCCTCATCAATATTAAAAACGGCAAGCTGCTGCAAGATACGCGGGTAATCTCCATAGTCTCCCTTGGTTTTATAAAACGCTTTTTCACCACCATCGAACATAGAAATATTCTCCCCCATCCTGCCGAAGATTGGTTTCTTGACAAACTTTCTTTCCGGAAAATCTTTCTCCTTAAAAGAAGCTTTCAACAAATAAGGATTATCCGGTTCCAATTCGTACATGTACTTCAAAATCGCCTTGGATTGCAACAAGGCCGTATAAGCCGGATTTAAAACGATGACTTCTTTATTCCGAATCGCCTTATCAAAAATGCCAAGCAATTCCGGCTCTTCATGCATGATAAACTCCCAAGGAATCACCTTGAAGACAAAGTCAAATTGGACAAAATGCTCATGCCCCATTTCTACAAAAACGCCTTCTTCCGAAAAAATCACCTTATCCATCACCAACTTCTGCACCTCGGTGAATCCAGCTTCTTCCGCCGCCTCTGCAATGATTTCCGCATTCAGCCAATCTTCTTCGTGACCAAATGCGGTAATAAGCATCGAGGGGTTATGCTCTGGATATTTTTTACGGATAAAAGTTAACTTTTCCACCAAACTGTCCAGCAAATCATTGAAAGGAAGATCGCCCTCAAGCTTTTCTTCCGCCTGATTCGCGTACAATTCCTGAATATGGGCCGTCTCCGGCATCAGGGAGCAAGTATCCGCATTGAATTCCAGAAATTTGATTGGCGTATCCTCCATCCCTCCAGAAAAATCATATCGCCCGACAAGGTGAATATCCAATTCATTCGCCAGAGAATAACGCATCAACTTAATAGCCGCCTTCGGGATACCGGCCTCCTTCCACAGGTCATGTTCTGCAATATGGAAAGCAGCCTTGATGGCCAGCTTATTCAAAGCCACCGCCGCTTCCTGCAATTTGTCCGCTTCCTTTTCGGAAACCTCTAGGAATTCCGGTGCGATGTAATCGAAGTTTTCTTCGTTGGCAAACCATTCGAGGTAGAGGTTTTTTAGGCTATCAAAATTAACCGCCTCTACCTCGATTAAATTATTATCCACCATAAGATCGTGTCGATTTGCTGCCCCCATAGCCAGATTTCCCAGAAGATGGTTTGGTGGTTCTGGTTGCCGTCCTGCGGATGCTCGAACCAGCATTGTTATTTACTTTATTAAAAGTTTTCTGATCCATGTAGGCACCTGCCCGGACAGGAGATCTCATGCTCCGCCCCATCATGTACCCCATAAATCCGAAAGAAGCTGCAGTGGCCAAACCACTCAGTCTTGGGGAACCTTCTCCACCATTTGCATAATAGAGCTTAATTTGCTCCAGTGTAAAGGTATCAGAGGTGCTGTCCATGTAATTGGCAATTACCAAGCTTTCTTCTTTTTTGTCGATCTCGGTTTCATCAGAGATTTTGAATAGGTCTTTAGAGGTCTCTTGCAAGGTTGTAATCAACCCTTGTGTCGGAAGCATGACCTCTTCTCCTTGTTGGCTTTCGCCGGAACTAGAACCGGAGTTACTATAAATGATGACGCCAAGAAAGATAGCACCATAAATAAACCATTTTGGATTAATATTATCCATAGCTAATGTTTTTATTAAAAAATAATTCAATCTAACAAATATAAAATCATTTTGCAAATAACAATAAAAATTTTAATCTTATTTTTGTGGTCTTTTTTTGTAAATTATAACAACATCTATGACAAACGATATGCAAGCACAGCCGGAAAGGATCATTTTCATGCTCACGATTTTTATCGCGGGCTTGTGTTCCATTATCTATGAACTACTCATCAGTACAACCTCTTCCTACTTCATGGGAGACAGTATCAAACAATTTTCACTGGTCATCGGAATATACATGGCCGCAATGGGGCTGGGTTCTTACCTCAGTAAATTTATCACCAAAGACCTATTAGAATATTTTATCAAAATCGAAGTATTGCTCGGCTTAATTGGCGGCAGCTCCATCCCTTTGCTCTATTTTGCTTTTGGCAAATTATCTGGCACACCTTACCAATTCGTAATCCTTTCCCTAACTTTTTTGATTGGGGTGTTGACTGGCTTTGAAATCCCCTTGCTGGTCAGGATTCTAAAAACACATTTCCCATTAAAATCCAATTTGGCTTATGTCCTTGGCCTTGATTATATCGGTGCCTTAATGGCCACCCTACTCTTTCCTTTTTTATTGTTACCCTTCGTCGGAACGTTCAAGACATCCATCATTTTCGGAGCTGCAAATATTTTCTTAGGCGTCTTCATCTATCATTATTTTACAAAAAAATTGACCTTAAAAAGGAAAACGAATTTAGAATGGATTGCAGTAGGATGCATACTTTATTTTATTTTGATGTGGACATTTTCCAACAAAATGCTTTCAAACTGGGAAGATCAATTTTACAAACATACCATTATCCATTCCGAACAAAGTCCGTATCAAAAATTGGTCTTAACCAAAAACAAAAGTGACATCAGCCTCTACCTCAACCGCATCATCCAGTTTTCCTCAAGGGATGAATATCGCTATCACGAAAGTCTGGCACAATTGCCCATGCATTTCGCTCCTTATAAAAAAAACATCCTCATCCTGGGTGGCGGAGAAGGATTGTTAGCTAGAGAAGTTTTAAAGCACCCTCAGGTGGAAAAACTCACCATTGTCGATCTTGATCCGGCTGTTTTTAAATTGGCGAAAGAAAACCCTTACGTCAAGGCGATCAATGAAAATGCATTGTTTGACAAAAAGGTAAACTTGGTTTCCGAAGATGCCCTCGTTTTCTTAAAAAACACGGAAGAGAAATTTGATATTATCCTCTCAGATTTGCCAGACCCATCTAATGAATCCATTGCCAGATTGTACAGTACTCATTTTTTCAAAATGGCACAAAGTCGTTTAACCGCATATGGTATTTTTGCCACACAGGCAACAAGCGTTTTCCATTCTAAAAATGCATTTTGGTGTATCCACAACAGTATACAGGCAAGCCACTTCAAACATGTCTACCCTTACCATGCCTACGTCCCTTCTTTCGGAGATTGGGGCTTCGTGATGGCAGCAAATTATCCTTTGGAGATTGAACATTTTGAGCAAAAAGTTCCTTGCCGTTATCTGGATAGCACTACCGCAAATACCTTGTTTTATTTTGAACAAGATTTAGTTGATCCAAGTGGTTTGAAGATCAATCATTTGGACAGGTTGGCCTTACTGGATTATTATTTGAAGGATTGGGAAAGGTGGCGTCGGTAGGCGCTAAATGTCCTTGCCCCTACCAACTGATGCTCTAAGAAGACGAATACAATTCGTCTCTACTCCTCTACGGTTGCAGTATAATACAAAACCACCACAATCGGTTCTGTATTCGCCACGATGGTAATATCCTTGCTGACAAAACCGGTATCTTCGCCATTGTGCCCACTGTCAAAGGTTGCCTTAATTTCTCCGGATTCTCCCGGCTGAACGATCTTGCCCTCTGCCCATTCCAAGGTGGTACAATCACAGGCGGAGATGATTTCAATTTCGAGCGGGGTATCCCCAGTGTTGGTAAATTTATAGGTGTGGCTGGCCTTTTCCCCTTTTTTCATTTTCCCGAATTGGTGTAAGGAATTGTCAAAAGTCATCACCGGATGGCCAACGGATTTGTAGACGATTTCTTCCATGTAAGGAAGGGTATCCGTGGAAACGCGATGCATCGCATCTGTACCAGCATTATCTACAACGGCTTTCGTTCCCGTACAGGCGAACAGGCTAAAGGTCGTCAACACCAAAATCAGCAGCATATTTATAGGCATCAAATATTTCAAGGTATCTATATTTTAGTTTTAAAAATCAGTTCAAATATCTATCTTTTAACGTAAAAATGCATGGTTTTAATTGTTAATGATTTGGTAAAATTCATTGAATGACTATATTTGTAGTATTAATCCCATTGTAAACCTTACTCATACTACATACTGATTGAACAGGCCTCAGCTTACAAAAAACTACTTCCAATTAACAGCGATTAAATTCAAGCAACTCTCCACCTATCAGAAATTACTTTACAACACGGATCAATCTTATGATAGCTTTAAAGTCCTGCTTTCTGTCGATAAAAATTTTGCGTAATTTTAGTTAACCATATAAAACCATTCAAAGGATGAATGTTGCTAATATTCAACCCAAAATTCAGAGCCTCCAACCGCTCGAAATCAATAAGCTCACACGAGCGTGTCTAAAAGCATATTTTGACAATACTTGGGCGTTGTATGAGCTATTATTTTCAGCCATCAAATCAGAGGAAACACTGTATTTGAGTCCCGACCCACTCAGAAATCCTTTAGTTTTTTACCTTGGCCATAC
>JAHDGC010000963.1 GCA_020627865.1 Saprospiraceae bacterium
CAAAGGGCAAGGCCCGAAGTAGTAAGTGACTCATTTCTCAGATATATTTGTTTATGCTAATTATAATTTTCAGTATATTTCAAAGAAGGGATAATACTGAAAATTATAATCAGATGTTTATGAGATACATTTTCTCCAATAAGGTATCCCAGATAAAAGTGGTTCTCAGTCAAAAATCTGGTAATTGAAAATTGACAGATATAAATTCTTGTAGAATTCAGTAGATTTTGAAAAATCTGCTTCAGACCTCTACGAAATTTGCCAAAGAATCATAAAAGTTTGTTGTTTATTTGAAATTCAATTTTTATTCCATAAAAGTGGCATCGTCTATATTGCAACGCAAAGGCAGGTTCGGCATTGTGGAACCAATCAATAACTCAACCAATCACACAAAACTGACTACATAAAAACGGATTTAATGATCGAAACCTAAGAAATTGCGACTAATCACCCTGTCTGCGTGTTCGCAGGAACAGGCAGGCAACAACTAATCATTACTTTGCTATTCCTCTTTTTCAACGATGTCAATGGGTCTATTGATGCTTTCTTCAAGGGAAATAAATGTCTCCGTACGCTGAATACCTTGAATCTTCTGAATTTTATCATGTAAAACCAAGCGAAGATGATTGGTATCCTTGCATACAATTTTCGCAAAAATACTATATACGCCCGTCGTATAATGAGCGCCAACAACTTCTGGGATTTTTGTCAATGCAGCGGCAACTTCATCATAAAGTGAGCTTTTATTGAGGTAAATACCCAAAAATGCGGTAACATCATAGCCTAATTTCGTATAGTCAACAATGAGGCTAGAGCCGGAAACAATACCCATTTGTTCCAGCTTTCTCATCCTCACGTGTATCGTTCCTCCAGAAACGTACAACTTTTTTGCAATGTCTGTATATGGTATTTTGGCGTCTTTCATTAAAATGGATAAAATTTGTTTATCCAGTTTATCAATATCGTTCACCTTATTCATTGTTGGATTTTATTAATGTTTAAAAATGCTGTACACTTTGAACGGATGTAAAGAGTGATTTTTCCATATTTAATTTCTCCGTGAAAAAGCTACTCACGAGTAGATTTAGTGTCCAAGAGCCATGAAAGTGCATGCTAATCACTAAAACTAATCACTCCCGCCTGCGTGTTCACAGGAACAGGCAGGTTTTACACCGTTTTTCATTACGATGATTGCAGCACCTTAATGGTAGGTCTCTATGTATTGATTGGATTAGAACAAAGTTACTAATTTGTATCTTTAAAGTTGATAGTATTTTTATGAAATATTTAAAATTTTTGAACCAGAAGCTAATTTTTTAGCAATTCCCCTAATTTAGTGTGATAACTTTGAAAAGTTGACAAATTATTATGGGTGCCTGAAGGAATGGTCGTTAATACATTAGCCCCCCCGGCCAAGGCTGCTAAAGAAACGGCTTGGCTATAGGGAATGAGTTCGTCATCGGTACCGTGAAAAATATGTATCGGACAGTTCACTTTTTTAATGTTGAGATCATTACGGAATTTGTATTTTAATAAATACGATACAGGGAGGAAGGGCATTTTCGTCTGGGCTACGGCTTGAAGGCTCATGTATGGCGTTTCCAGAATCAATAACTTTGCATTAACTTTACCGGCAAGCTTTGTCGCTACACCGGAACCCAACGAACAACCGTATAATATAATGTCACAAGCATTGTAGTTTCTCGTTAGGTATTTGTATAAAAAAAGGGCATCATTGTGAAATGCTTCCTCTGAAATCTTGCCTTTGCTTTTTCCAAAACCCCTGTAATCCGCCATGAAAACATCGCAGCCCCATTTTGTAATGTGGTTTGCCCGATGTCCCCAGTCATCCAAAGCCCGAGCATTGCCATGAAAATATAGGACAATGGACTTAGGGGCTTGTGTTTTAAAGTGGAGGGCATGGATTTTGGTGCCTTCTGTCGGCTCAAAAAACAATTCTTCTGCATCTGGGAATTCATCGAACGGATAGGAGGTATCCAATTTTTCAGGATAAAAAATAAACTTTTCCTGAAGGAAAAACAAAACAATACAGACGAGGAGGTAGAGTATTAGTATGCCTAAAAAAACTTTCAATGTAAAATAGATTTGTTGAAGATTTTTGAAAAATATTTGACCTTAATTATACGTTTTAGTAAATACGTGTGCTTGCTGAAAATCACGGAAATCAAGCCAATCCCTGTCTGCGTGTTCCTGTCTGCGTGGCTTGCTAGGCAGGCGCAAGAACAGGCAGGCTATGAATAATGGTTCTAAC
>JAHDGC010000091.1:0-10543 GCA_020627865.1 Saprospiraceae bacterium
TATTCAGGTTGAGCAAGTTCCCAATTTCAGGAGGAATGGTTCCGGTTAGTTCATTATTATCCAAATGTAAAGATTGCAAGGCTTCGAGGTTTCCGATAGAGGCGGGTAGTGTTCCAACAAGACCAGTATTACTCAATTCTAACATCGAGACACAGCCATCCGCATTGAGGGTAACACCTGCCCATTCAGACATTGGCATGGCTAAATTCCAGTTGAGATTAGATCCTGTCGCATAATATAAATCTTCCAATGCCATTTCATCAACGGCGGGATTACAAACCATGGTATTGGATAACATGGCTGTTTCGTCGGTGGCATCAAAGAAAGCTTCAGCGGGTGGTGTTTCTGGATTGGACAGTTCGATCACTTCGGGCAAAGGCCAAAAGGAATGAACGGATAACAAAACGGACAAAGATATGATATGACACAGAATATTATTCATCGGAACACTTCAGTTTTTACACACTTGTTCTCCTGAGCAAGCAATCCGAAAATAGGAAGCAATTTCAGGACAGTATAGAATTCGGTTAAAGAGGATGTAATTTGTGTTTTCAGGAGCAAAATTGTCTCGGAAGCACTTATCTATAGTGAAACGCAATTGTTTGGGTAAACATATTTAAGACTAAGCAGCGATTCAGCATACTAAGAAACTATAATCACAAGCCCACCTAATCACTAAGCACCACTTAATTGGGGTTAAACACATAACAAATCACTTCTGCATTAATAAAAAATAATAATTCTATTAACAGAAAACGATAAATGTACTAAGTTCTAAGCTTCTTCAAACAAGGAAGGATGCGCAAATTTAAAAATTTATTTACAAATTTTATGCATGAAAACAATTTTCTTAATTGCTTTGTCAAAAGAAAAACAATTTATAAAGACATTATTGTTAACTTTCTACGTATTTGCTTAATTTTTTATGTATGTTGGGGTGAATTGCATTCACCCAAATCGCATGCACCCGAATTACAAAAGGAGGAAGTATGGTATTGTATCCTATTAACAAGATTTTGAAGGCCTATGGTTCAACCATTTTATTGTTAAATCATTAAAATTTTGGACTTCGACAAAAGGTATGCGCAAGTTTTTTTTATATATCAATATTATGTCGTATTTTACAGCCGCATTTTCGTTACATCTATCGTTGTCTTAATTGTAAGGTGCTGTGTACTATTATTTTCAAGATAACGCATTCCTGTAATATTTTGTGTTATATGGTTTTATAGCTTTTTTAGAACAAACATTTGCATCTTATTTTATTTAATGCGTAATGCATTACGCATCTACATAACAAATTATAATATAGGATAACTTTTTTTACATTTTCCAAAGACCATGACCATGTTGCTTTCCTTAAACCGAATTTGTGCATCCCTATGCATGTTTGTTACCTTATGTATTTCTTTTTCTTCTTTACAGGGGCAAACCTGTAATCCTGATATAGACGGTACCATCTGGGTAACCACACCCGCCGATGAAGGCGCGGGTTCCCTGCGAGAAGCCATTCTCTGTGCCAACGCCACATCAGGAGCCAATACCATAAAATTTAATATTCCCGGTGCTGCCACCACACAAACCATCTTCGTGGCTGCAACATCCGGCGCTGAATTGCCCGCGATTACAGATGCGAACACCGTTATCGACGCAACGACGCAACCAGGGTTTGGCTCAAATGGGAATTTTGCGCCTAGAATTATCTTGGATGGTATCCAACATGATTGGACGGGTGCCATTAATGCGCTCTATTTCCTCAATGCTGCTAACTGTGAAGTATACGGCTTAGAAATTAGGAACTTCCCCGATGATGGTATCGATTTTTACAATTCCCCCAATGCCAGAATAGGTGCCCCAGGGAAAGGAAATGTCATCTTCAATGTCGGTTGGGCACAAGATTATTTCCCGGATAATCCGAATACAGGCCCTTGGAATGGCTGTGCGATTGTCATGAGAACGAGCAGCTCTGGAGCGATCATTCAAGGAAATTATATCGGAACCAATTATGACGAAACAAACACGGATGGCAATGAATCAACCGGTATCCTCTGTCGATCAAGTGCCAACAATATCCGTATCGGTGGTGAGTTGCCCGGAGAGGCCAATGTGATTGCCAACCAACCCAAGGGCATCCGTGTCGATAATTGTACCGGCATCAATATCCAAGAAAATAGTTTTTATTGCAATACAACAACAGCAATCGAATTGGTGAATAGTGCCAATAACAATTTGACCGCTCCCGAAATTTCTATAGCAACCAATAATGCCGTTTCTGGAAATGCTGCCGGAGCCACCGCCGTTATTGTTTATATCCAAGAAAACAGCACTTGTGGCGGAACCCCTTGCCAGGGAAAAACTTTTCTCGGCAAAGCGGATGTCATCAACGGTGCTTGGACATTGCCTTCTCCTTATTCCAATGGTATTGTATTGACAGGAACTGAAATCTTAGCGGCAACTTCCTATGACGGTGCTGGCAATGCTTCTCCTTTTTCCATTTGTAAATCGGTTACCGTGTCCACAAGTTGTACGGAAGTGAATGGAGATATTTGGGTAACGAATACCAATGACGACGGAGATGGTTCCTTGCGGTCAGCGATCAATTGTGCAAACGACAGCCCTGGGCCGAACACCATAAAATTTAACATTCCCGGTGCTGGCCCACACATTATATATGTAGGAACGTCTGGTGTCTTGCCGCTACCTACCGTTTTGGATGCATATACGGTTATTGATGGGACAAGCCAACCGGGTTTCGGTACGGGGGGCAGCTCGGAGCCGTTCATTATTCTGGATGGCAGCTTACCGCCTTGGAATAATCCGATTAATGCCTTGTTGATCCGAGGAGATTATTGTGATGTGTATGGCCTTGAAGTTCGGAATTTCCCTGACGATGGTATTGATGTTACCGATGCTAATTTTTGCAAGGTCGGGGCACCGAACAAGGGAAATGTAATCTACAACTGCGGTTGGGATCAAGACTTTTTTGATGGTGCACCTAATTCTGGCCCTTGGAACGGTTGCGGTATCGTCTTAAAATCCGGTGCGGCCAATTGTACGGTACAGGGAAATATCGTAGGAAGAAATTATACGGGTAGCCAGTCTCCGGGGAATGAATATTGCGGTTTGGTTATCCAACATGGCGGGGATAATAATACCATTGGTGGAGATGGTCCGGGTGAGGGCAATATTTTCGCGCATGGAGAAATTGGTATTCGCATTAGTGACGGTTCTTACAATTGTCAAATACAAGAAAATTCAATTTATTGCAATTCTGTAAAAGGAATCTTACTACAAGGTTCTGCGAATGGAAGCCATCCTGAGCCTGTTATTCAGGCGGCTGTTGCAACCAGTATTACCGGAACGGGAAATAATAGCGATTTGATCGAAGTTTTTATCCATGATGATTTTGGTTGTGTCAATGCGCCTTGTCAGGGAAAAACTTATTTGGGTTCGGCTATTTGTGTGAACGGTAGTTGGACTTTGTCAGCTCCATTTGCCGATGGTGTTACCTTAGCCGGCGGAGAAAACATTGTCGCAACGGCTACCAATCCCGTTGGCAATACCAGTGAGTTTTCCGCTTGTGCGTTGGCCTATTCCGATTGTACTTTAATTACGGATGTCACCAATATCACGGCGGCCAGTTGTACGGCTCCGGGAGCAGCTTGGGTAAGTGTATCCGGAGGAGATGGTAGCTATATTTTTAATTATGGGGAAGGCATTTCTACCAGCAATTCGATTTCAAACCTTGAAGCTGGAAATTATGCATTGACCATTACGGATGAGAGCGGCTGCTTTGCCGTTGAGAATTTTACCATTCCAGGGGCTGATCTTCCCGCATTGATTTTGGAAAATATTTACGGTGCTGATTGTGGACAATCTTCCGGCTCAATTCATGTCAGTGGTATGAACGGAACACCGCCCTATACTTTTGATATTGGCAATGGCCCAACTTCGAATACCGTTTTCGATAATTTATCTTCTGGCTCTTATCAGATTACCTTGACGGATGCGGCACAATGTTCCGTAAGTTTATCGGCAAGCATTGGAGGCTCTGTCGCACCAACCATTAATATCAACAACATTGTAGATGCTGATTGTGGGGAAACCAATGGCGCCTTTTCGGTTAGTGCTGGCGGTACTAGTCCTCCTTTTACCTTCGATATTGGCAATGGCCCGACGGGCACCAGTTTGTTTTCTAATCTAGCTGCTGGCAATTATCAACTAACTGTCACCAGTATAAACGGCTGTTCCGCGGTGCGTAATGTAACGGTTGGTGCTGTCGGAGGTTTCAATATTGGAAAATTAGTAACCCAAACCAGCTGCGGTTTGGACAATGGCGCCATCAGCGTACTAACCAACTCTGGAGGAATACCTCCTTTCACCTATAATATTGGCAACGGCCCATCGACGAATTCTTATTTCACAGATCTTGCTCCAGGTTTATACACCATCACGGTATTGGATGCCGTAGGTTGTACCGGTACCGCTTTTGCAACCATCTATGGTTCAACGGCACCTTTCTCCACCGTTTCTACATCGGATGCTGGCTGTGGAACCAATGATGGGGCAATCAACATCTCCGTAGTAGGCGGCGCACCTCCTTACACCTATAATATAGGAACAGGAAATAGTTCGGAATCTGTATTCTCAGATGTCGCTCCTGGTGCTTATACGGTCAGTACAACAGATGGCAATGGTTGTAACCATACGGTTGATGTAACAGTAGGCGGTGGCTCGAATCCAGCACTGGCGTCGGCGGCAGAAAATGCAATCTGTGGATTGGACAATGGGGCGATTGCAGTACTGGCTTCTGGTGGGCAAGAACCTTACACCTACGATATAGGGCAAGGGCCAACATCAAGTACCCTTTTTGAAAACCTTGCTCCGGGAACCTATACTATTGTTGCTTCCGATGCTGCGGGTTGTACGACTTCCGTTCAGGAAACGGTAGGGTTTTCCGACGCCCCATCCATGAGCTTGTTTATTGTCGAAGAAACTTGTGGTTCAGGAAATGGCAGTATCGTTACCAATGTCGTGGGCGGATTGCCTCCCTTTACTTTTGATCTTGGGGAAGGCCCACAAACAGAAGATATTTTCTACAACCTCGGAGCCGGCACCTATTTTGTAACCCTCACCGATGCGAATGATTGTACTGCCGTGAGTCAGGGCTTTCTAGCCAATTCTTTTGGACCCGAACTGACCGTCAATACAACAGATGCAAGCTGCGGAGAAGGGAATGGCAGCATTAATGCTACAGTGCAATTTGGCTCAGGGCCATATTCTTTTAATATTGGGAATGGAGAACAGGGGAATGGAAACTTTTTCGATTTAGCGGCTGGAGCATATACGGTTGTGGTTTCTGATGTCAATGGCTGTACGGATAGCCAAGCGGTTACCTTGGCCGGAACGACAAATCCTTCCGTGACAGGAACAACAACAGATGCATCTTGTGGGCAACAAAATGGAAGCCTCAGCCTCTCCGCTTCTGGGGGAACAAGTCCGTATAACTATAATATTGGAAACGGAAATACAGCGAATCCTGCTTTTTCAGATTTATCCGCTGGGATATATGTTGCGACCATTACGGATGTGAATAATTGTACGGCCACAGAAAGTTTTACGATAGTGGGTACAGGTGGTGGCCCGACAGTTTCGGCAACAGCAACAGATGTGGATTGTGGTTTGCCCAATGGTTCCATTACCATCGAGGCAACTGGTGGAGCAGGAGAGTACTCCTATGATGTTGGGACTGGAGTTTCTACGGATAATATCATTACCGATTTGGCTGCTGGAACATATGATGTTTCTGTAACGGATGCTAATGGTTGTATTGGAAATACCACTGTAACAGTAGGCGAGACCGGAAACACCTTACCACAATCCAATTTTAGCGTTGCTTCGAATTATTTAAATATTGCTATAACAAATAATACCCTAGATGCGGATGCTTATCTTTGGGATTTTGGAGATGGAACAAGTTCAACAGAGCCAGCTCCCTCACATGATTTTGCAGCAGGTGGAACATATACGGTTTGCCTTACGGCAACAAATAGTTGTGGTGATAGTAATAGTTGTCAGGAGATTAACATCACACCGCCACCTTCTGATCCGGTAACTTTTTATTTTGATGAAGCCAGTGGACCGACAGGGGCTACAGTACAGATTCCGGTTAGCGTGGAAAATTTTTCAGATATAATTGGCTTCTCCTTCTCAATTCATATTGATACAACGGTGGCCAGTTTTACCGGAATTACGGGCTTCAATCTCCCGGGGATGAGTGAAGGTAATTTTAACAGTACCCCAAGTACTTTATCTACGATTTGGATTGATAATGAAGTGACGGGTGTTTCTGTTCCGGATTTTACCCAGATTTTTGTCCTTGAAATTTTCCTGCGGGATCAAATGACAGACTGTGCTACCTTAACGGTTAATGATATACCGACCAGTATCGAGATCATTCAAAATCAGGATGGCTTGGATGTGGTGGCACCTTATAATTTTGTAACCAACCCAATTTGTATTGTGCAACCAACAGCAACGGTGAACATCAACGGTGTAATTGCCAACGAAAATGGAGAGGTTATGCCGGATGTTACAGTAGATTGCAATGCCTATCAGGAATTAACCAGTTTGGAAGGAGCATATGCCTTTAATGAAATGCTTGCTGGGGAAGATTATCTTATTGATCCAACTTATGATGATATTTTGACCAATGGCGTGACAACCTTTGACATTGTAAAAATAAGACAACACATCTTGAATATCAGTATGCTGGATTCTCCCTATAAAATTATTGCTGCTGATGCGAACAATTCTGGTTCGGTAACAACTTTTGATTTGGTAACCATCACGAATGCAATTCTGGGGAGAATAGATGTTTTTCCGGATAATGAATCTTGGCGTTTTGTCCCTGCAGATTATGTATTCCCCGATCCGACAAATCCTTTTGATCCGCCTTTCCCAGAAACCATCAGCGAAACAAACCTGACGGAAGATGCTTACGGTCTCGATTTTATCGCGATTAAGATTGGCGATGTAACAGTAGATGCACAATTGTCAGGATTTGCGCCACCAGCAGACGAAACATTAGACTTATGGATTTCGGAGCAACAGGCAACTGCTGGGGCAGAATTGTTGGTGCCGGTATATGCGGATAATTTCCAAGATATAGTAGGTTTCCAATTTGATCTTGTTTTTGATGAGCAACAATTGGCCTTTAAGGAAATTTTGCCCGCTGGACTGTCTGGAATTTCAGAAGCGAATATTGGACGGAAGTTTTTATCAAAAGGCTATGCCCCGATTTCGTGGGTGTTCCCGGGTACAGGTACTGAGGGGCGAAGTGCGAGGGCAGGGGAGGAGTTGTTCTTCCTCAAGTTTGAAGCCCTGAAAGATATAGCAACTTTGGAAGGTTTATTAGATATAGGGCAACGTCGTTTGAAGCAAGAAGCCTATGATTCTAGTTTTGAACACTTTGGGGTGCAAATGAGTTTTCGGAGCAAGGATTTGGCACAACAAATGCATATCAATGTGGAGACGGCTGTTTATCCCAATCCGTTTGCGGAAAATTGTTTTGTAACAATTGCCACAGAAAGAAACATAAATGTTGAAATAGAAGTTATAAATATGTTAGGGCAACAAATTTATACTCAGTACAAAGCATGCCCAAAAGGAAAAACGCTCCTTCAGCTAGACGACAATGTTTTCCCTGAAAAAGGGCTTTATTTCTGTACCATAAAATATCAGGGGAATCAAATTACACATAAGATTACCCGTGTAGGGGCGTAATGCATTACGCCTTAAAGAAATATCCACTTTTGAACATATCTTTTTTCTAGGAGTCTTATCAACTCCCAAATTTTTTACAAATTATAATCAAACGAACTTCCGGTCTCCTGCCGGAAGTTTTTTTTATGCACTCGCTTGTTTCTAGCCGCTTATTTCTAGCTCTGCTAGAGATACCTAATTAATCTGCTTATACTCCAAACAACCCCACCGCATCTGACCTCTGACAATGAGCGAAGCGAATGATCTCTCCTCTGACAGCGAAGCGGTCTGACAATGAGCACCAGCGAATGATCTAACATCTAGCATCTAAAAGCGAAGCGATCTAAAATCTATACCTTCAACACCAATTTCCCCATCTTATTCCCATTAAATAACCTAAGCAGCACTTCTGGAAAATTCTCAATACCCTCCTCAATATGCACCTTATTCTTCAACTTCCCAGCAGCCATCCACTGTGCCATTTCCATAGCAGCATTTTTATACTGTTTGGCATAATCCATAACCACAAAACCCTCCATACGTGCCCTGTTTACCAGCAAGGACAGATAATTGGACGGTCCTTTAATGCCATCCGTATTATTATATTGAGAAATAGCACCACAAATTACAATCCTAGCCTTTCTATTAATCCGACCCAAAGCAATATCCAGAATTTCTCCACCAACATTATCAAAATAGATATCAATACCATCCGGACAATGTGCCTTTACTGCTTTTTTTACATCCTCATTTTTATAATCTATTGCAGCATCGAATCCCAGTTCTTCCGTAAGGAAACGGCATTTTTCCAAACCGCCTGCAATACCGACTACCCGACAACCTTTAATTTTGGCAATTTGCCCAACAACACTTCCAACAGCCCCTGCTGCACCGGAGACGAGTACAGTTTCTCCCTCATTAGGTTGGCCAACATCCAATAAACCAAAATAGGCAGTCATTCCTGGCATCCCAAGTACACTAAGAAAAGTCGGCAATTCTGCCATTTCTGGGTAAACCCTAAAAATACCTTCTCCATTGGATATGGCATGAGACTGTACCCCCGTCCAGCCCGTTACGAAATGCCCAACTTCATAATCCGGATGCTTAGAAGCAACAACTTCTCCCAATGTGCCAGCCCGCATAACATCTCCAAGCTTGACCGGAGGAATGTAAGAACGCGCATCATTCATCCAGCCTCGCATGGCGGGATCTATAGAGATGTACAGTGTTCTCATCAGGAATTGACCATCCTGAAGTGTTGGAAGATCATTTTTTTCAATAGAAAAATCAGTGCTTACGGGAAGCCCGACTGGCCGTTTGGCAAGAATTACCTGTGTATTATTATCCATATTTTTTTATAAAAACTTTAGAAAAATCAGATGTCTTACTTTAATGATATAAGAATCCATACAAATTTAATACTTCCTTGCTAACATCCGACTTTGGCATAAATTTTATTTTAGTGACAGTGTATTTATTGAAGATTAGCATACCGAAAATTATCGTAACATACACCGACCTTTGTGTTAAGATCGATATTTATCCTGTCACATTTTTTGATTTTAACCCCTGTCTCTTTTGGCTAGAATACAGTGCATTTTTTTTTAATAATTTTTTTTCATACCACTGTATAGGCATAATGATTGATTATTCTTAAATAATCATTTGTAGAGAAGACGTAATATAATAGCGAAATAGAATAATTAAAAGACATTTTTCCCTCGTGGTCTTTTATTGGAATCTGATAAAGTACTCCTAAGAATTACTTTATGTAATATGACGAACCTAACTAATGCATTAATGTTGTTAATGTGTGTATGTGCGTGTACTAACTTATATGCTCAGGACATTAACATTGACAGGAATGATAATTTAACGAATTATGACGAGATTTATTCTCTCGTAGCATATTCGGAAAATAATCATTCGATTTCTTCTTTTTCTGATAGCACAGCTTTCAAAAGAGAAATTTCATCTATTCAATCTCGGAATGCCGTAATGGCCAGCATCATCATGCCTACGTTGAGTTGTCAAAACGAGTGGGCTGTTTTTGATGCGGTGGATGTGGGAGCTGGAGCATCTTACCAGTGGAACTTCGGTAGTGATGCCTTGGTGCCGATCGTTTCTGGGAAAGGACCTCATTATGTGAAATTCAGAACTTGTGCGGATCAAACCATTTCTCTACAAGTTACGACTGCTTCCGGAACAGGTACTTCTGATACCCAAGTGTTATCCATCAGTGATAATACAGCTCCGATCTTGTCAGGCATTCCGCCAGATATAACGGTAAGTTGTGATGGTGATTTGTCTATTGTTAACCCATCTGCATCAGACGATTGTGATGCTTCTGTGTTTATTAATTTTGACGAAACCCAGACGGTAGGGAGTTGTGGAAATGAATATCTCTTAACGAGAACTTGGTTGGCCACAGATGATTGTGGTAACACCGATATCGGAACACAAGTTATTACCGTTGTAGATAATGTTGGGCCTTCAATTTTGGGTACTATTAATGATGTAACAATTGGTTGTGATGAGACCAGTACGCCAGAAAACTTAACTGCTCAGGATAATTGCCAAGAAATTGTAAAAGTTTATCACCATGCATCTACTCCAGTTAGAGAAGTAAGCCCTGCTTTTCTTCCCGTTTCTTTTCCCCAATTCAATGGTGCTTTGGGAGATTTGGTTGAAGTAGAGATTATCATCGAACAAGAAATTATTTTTGAGATCAGTATAGAGCATTTGGGAGCATCAGCCCCCGCGCCTATTTCTTATAATC
>JAHDGC010000091.1:10553-14349 GCA_020627865.1 Saprospiraceae bacterium
GCCGTAGGGCCAACAGGAATCATCTCTCATAATTATAATGATACTTATTCCCCTTCATTTTCTGCTTATGATGGTGTAATGGATTATGCCGGTACTTCAGGCCATTACAATACTGACGGATATTATAACCTTTCTTATAATAGTTTCACAACTAATTTTGGCCCCTTTATAGGAGGTGGCAACGTACAGTTTACAGAATATGTACTAATAGGTAATTCGACCTCACTTTCTCCTGCGAGTTATAGTGTTGATGAAACAAGAAAAATCCAATCTCATTATACCGTAATTTATTCCTACACTACTCCAAGTACTTTAACAGTTTCTTCTGATGATGTGTTAACACCTGGGTTATGTGATGAAGAAGCACTTATCTTGAGAACTTACGCTGCAACAGATAATTGTGGAAATACAACTTCTGTAACCCAAAGTATTCAGATGCTTGATTTTGAGGTTCCTGTCTTATCTGGAGTGCCTGATGATGTCACAGTAGAATGTGATGCCGTACCAACAGCGCCAACAGTCACGGCTACGGATAATTGTGATAATGATGTCGAAGTAACTTTTGTTGAATCTGATCCTGTAGTGGGAGCTTGTGACTACTTTTTTACACGGACTTGGACTGCAACCGATAATTGTAGTAATACCGTTTCTGCAGAGCAAGGAATTTTAGTCGTTGATACAACTCCTCCTGTTATTGATAATGTACCAGCTGATGTCACAGCCAATTGTGAAGATGTTTTTTGGCAATCAGCACCAGACCCAACTGCTACGGATAATTGTGTTGGAGATGTAACTATTGAACAGTTTGATGTCATTGATGATGGGGACTGCCCTGATAGTTATATTGTAACCATTACATGGGAAGCCACAGATGCCATGTGTAATACTTCAACTGCACAACAGGTTATTACGGTTCAGGATATTCAGCCTCCGGTTATTACTGATCCGCCCGCCGATATTACGGTCTCGTGTGCTGCTCCACCTGATGATCCGCTTATCTTTACAGATAATTGTGATGTCATCCCAACCGCTACTTTTGATGAGTCAATTACCCCTGGGGTTTGTGCTTATGAAAGTATTGTCACGAGAACTTGGACGGTTACGGATGATTGTAGTAACTCGGTTGTTCATACTCAGGTTATTACTGTAGTCGATGATAATGCCCCAACTTTTGTTGAGGCATTACCTATTGATATTACAGTCAATTGCAATGCTATCCCTACGGCTCCTGTTTTAACTGCTGTTGATGAGTGTGATCCGGATGTTACGGTTAGTTTCTCTGAGGATCTTTCCACGGATAATTGCCCTGCTTTTTCTGTGATAACTAGAACATGGTCTTCTGAAGATGTTTGTACCAATAATATTACACATGTACAAACCATTACAATCTATGATACGGAGGCACCTGTCTTTACAAATGTCCCTGCTGATGCAACTTACGATTGTCCGTCAGCTGTTCCCGCGATAGGTTCTTTGGACTGGACGGATAATTGTGATGGCTCAGGAACAGTACCTGGAACGGAATCCAGCAATGGGGATACTTGTCCCGAAATTTTAACTAGAACATGGACTTATACCGATGCTTGCGGCAACAATACAGTAACGGAAACACAAACGATCATGATTCATGATACAACTGTACCCTCTGTTGACCCGGCTCCTGCCGATGTAACTTTCCAATGTATTACTGAGCTTCCCGCAATACCTTCCTTAAACTGGACAGATAACTGCGATGGATCAGGTGTAATCGTTGGGATAGAAGTTTCTAACGGTGCTACATGCCCAGAGAGGATTAGAAGGAATTGGGCTTATACCGATGCTTGTGGTAACGAAACCAGCCTCTGGCAATATATAACAATAATGGATTCTACAAATCCTGTCTTTTCCCCAGCACCCGCCGATGTGACCATAGAATGTAGTGCAGATATTCCTGCAATGATAGATTTGTCTTGGACGGATAACTGCGATGGAAGCGGAACGGTAATGGGTATGGATGTAAGTGATAATAATAGCTGCCCAGAGACGATAACGAGAAGCTGGACTTACACGGATGCTTGTGGCAATATAGCAACCGAGACACAAACAATAATGATAGATGATATAACGGTACCCGTATTGACTGCTCCTGCTGATGCAATTTATGAATGTACAACCGAAGTTCCTCCTATGTCTGATTTAGATTGGGCAGATAACTGTGATGGAAGCGGTACGGTATCGGGTTCAGAATCCAGTAATGGAGAAACTTGTCCGGAGATATTGACCAGAACATGGAGTTATACGGATGCCTGTGGTAATATTACAACGGTGGCACAAACAATTACGATTCATGATATAACAGTTCCTGTAGTTGATCCGGCTCCTGCCGATGTAACATATGAGTGTATTGCTGATCTTCCTGCTATACCGACCTTGAACTGGACGGATAACTGTGATGGCTCGGGTGTAATTATAGGGACAGAAGCCTCAAATGGCCAGACTTGTCCGGAAAGGATAAGGAGAAATTGGGTCTATACGGATGCCTGTGGAAATGAAACGAGTCTCTGGCAATATATAACAATAACGGATACAACAAATCCTGTTTTTTCCGCAGCACCTGCCGATGTGACCCTAGAGTGTGATACAGGTATTCCTGGAATGATAGATTTGTCTTGGGCGGATAACTGTGATGGAAGCGGTACGGTAACGGGTGTAGATGTAAGTGATAACAATAGTTGTCCGGAGACGGTAACGAGAAGCTGGACTTACACGGATGCTTGTGGCAATATAGCAACCGAAACACAGACGATAGTGATAGACGATACAACAGCACCTGTATTGACCGCTCCTGCTGATGCAACTTACGAGTGTGTAAGTGAAGTTCCGGCCATATCTGATTTAAACTGGACAGATAACTGTGATGGCTCTGGTGTAGCCGTAGGAACGGAGGTTTCTGATGGAGCAACATGCCCAGAAAGGATAAGGAGAAGCTGGGTTTATACAGATGCTTGTGGTAACGTAACTAGCGTATCACAATATATAACAATAACGGATACAACAAACCCTGTCTTTTCCGCAGCACCTGCCGATGTTACTGTAGAGTGTGATGGAGATATTCCTGGAATGATAGATTTGTCTTGGACGGATAACTGTGATGGAAGCGGTACGGTAACGGGTGTAGATGTAAGTGATAACAATAGTTGTCCAGAGACGATAATGAGAAGCTGGACTTACACGGATGCTTGCGGTAATATAGCAACGGAGACGCAAACGATAGTGGTAGATGATATAACGGCACCCGTATTGACTGCTCCTGCTGATGCAACCTACGAGTGTGCAAGTGAAGTTCCTGCCATATCTGATTTGGGTTGGACGGATAATTGTGACGGTAGCGGTACGGTGTCTGGCTCAGAATCCAGTAATGGAGAAACTTGTCCGGAGATATTGACCAGAACATGGAGTTATACGGATGCCTGTGGTAATATTACAACGGTGTCCCAAAGTATTACGATTCACGATGTGACAGTTCCCGTAGTGGATCCAGCCCCAGCGGATGTAACATATGAGTGTATCACTGATCTCCCTGCAATACCGACATTAAACTGGACGGATAACTGTGACGGTTCTGGTGTAATCATTGGGACGGAGGCTTCAAATGGACAGACTTGTCCGGAAAGGATAAGGAGAAACTGGGTTTATACAGATGCCTGCGGAAATGAAACTAGCCTCTGGCAATATATAACAATAACGGATACGACAAATCCCGCCTTTTCGGGAGTGCCTGCTGATGTCACCGTAGAATGTGATACTGATCTACCGG
>JAHDGC010000964.1 GCA_020627865.1 Saprospiraceae bacterium
AAAAAAGTACAGGAGGCCGTGTTGAGGAAAGTTCTGGGACGGCAATAAACTTGAAATTTACGGCCTTGACAGATCGAGCAAGAGCTGAGGAAAATACGATTGCTACCCAAAAGTCATTACTTGATAAATTTATTGCGCAGGCAGTAGTGAGTGAAGGATGGAATGAGGCGATGGCCAAAACGCTTTTTGAGTTGATGTTGCCCAATGATTTTAAAGTTTATGCTACGGATAATCGAAATATTTTGTGGATTCTCGATGAAGATTCGGCGGCATACCCTTGGGAGCTTTTACAAGATACCGAAAACGGGGATAAGATTCCAATAGCGGTACGAGCAGGGATGATTCGGCAGCTAGTAACTGTAGAGAATCGAAGAGGCGTGAAGGCTTCTTTACAAAAAACGGCCTTGGTCGTTGGTGATCCAGAAAATAATAAAACTATGCCGGAGCTTAAGGGGGCACAAGAAGAAGCGTTGCTTGTAAGTGCAATGTTGAAAAATGCTAGATTTAAAATGGACGAGCCGCTTATTCGGGCACGTTCAATGGAGATTTTGCAAACCCTTTTTGCGAGGTCATATCGGGTAATTCATTTGGCAGGGCATGGTATTTATGAAGAAGAATCAGATGGTGCCATTCGTGCGGGAATGGTGTTGGATGATGATACCTTAATTACGCCAGCGATTATCCAGCAGATGACCAATATTCCTGATTTGGTATTTCTGAATTGTTGCCACCTTGGAAAAGTGGACAGCTCTTCAAACGGTAAACATACAGATTTATATGACAATCGACATAAGTTAGCGGCTAACTTAGGCACACAATTGATCCGAGAAGGGGTGAAAGCGGTCGTGGTGGCAGGATGGGCAATTAATGATGGTGCTGCGAAAACTTTTGCGGAGATTTTTTATCGGGAAATGTTGGCCGGAAATGATTTTGGGCATGCTGTGCACACGGCAAGGCAACAAACTTTTAGAAGGTATAACAGTAACAATACATGGGGTGCGTATCAGTGCTACGGTGATCCATTTTTTAAACTGGTTCGTAAAAGTCGTGGCGCGGTATCTCCGATTAAGCCGTACTCTGATCGTTTGGAGGTTGTTGTTGCTTTGGAGAATATTGTCGTTCGTTCGGAAACCTTAAGTTCTCGCCTGCGGGATAGGTTGCTTAGAGAGTTAAAGGCCATTGTGAGTAATACGGCTGGGAAACTGAAACAAGATGCTGGCGTCGTGGAGGCTACCGCGAATGCTTATGCTGCACTTGGCATGTTGCCAGAAGCAATTGAATATTACGATCACTTGAATACCTTGGAAAAAGCGACTTATAGTTTCCGTGCATTAGAGCAGGCAGAAAATCTGAGGGCGAGGCATGCCGTAAAATTATTCTTGAACGAAAAGGAAACCTCGGCAGATGATATTGAACATATGGTTAATGATGCCATTAACAAACTTCATGATTATCTTAATATTAAAAAAACAAGTGAAAGATTTAATTTGCTGGGGAGTGCCTACAAGAAAAAAGCTTGGGTGATCGGAGACGGAAAAGATAAGAATGGGAAGCTTCTGAAACAAATTGCTTTAGAAAATTCAGCTAAACATTATGAGGCCGCCAATGCCTTATACAGTGAAAAGAATAACGGGGATTTTTTCTATTATTCCGTGCTCAATTGGATGGATGTAACTCAATTGTTACAGATACTGTATGGTAAAAAGCCTGAGAACAAAGGACTTGGTAAACTTTCTATAAATGACTTGTTTGAAAAGTGTGGGTTGACCGAGGCGGATCTCAATAAGTTTTATGAGAGTAATGATTTTTGGGAAGTTGTTCGAGGTGGAGATGCCTTGTTAAGTGAGTTGCTTTGGGAGTGGGGAAATTCTAGCAAAGCTAGTGGAGCCATAAAAGATAAGGAAGAAAAAATTATTGATTTTTATACAAAAGCTTGGCGGGTGAGTGGTAATTTTAGTGAGATAGATTCTGTGAAAAGCGAGTTTTACTTTTTTAGGGATTTATTAAGGCCTGTGGCGAGAAGGAAGAAATATGAGGGCTTGTGGGATTTTATTGTAAGTGTTTTGGATAAACTGGAAAAATCTCTGGGGGATACGAATTGATAGATGCTTTTGGATTTATAATTATAACAATACAAAACATGAATGTTCCTGATAGTACAACCATCTATCCTTTGGAAGGATACGATAGGCTTTGTTTCCTGAAAAATATCATCAAAAATCCGAATATCATTGTAGGGGATTTTACTTACTATGACGACTTTG
>JAHDGC010000092.1 GCA_020627865.1 Saprospiraceae bacterium
CCCTTGAACTATGGGACCTGATTTTTGCAAAAGTAATGGAAATGCTCAGGAACAACAAAAAATCCCCTGATTTTCCTTACAAAAATTCAGAGGATCAAAAAAAAACGAACAACTTTTATTAATAAACCAACATTTTTAAAATATATCTTCTTATCACTTTTAATTTTACAATTGATGACGCAAGTAAAAACATTGTTACGGACAACACACTGATCTTACTAATATGTCATTGCAGAGCGCTATAATCATTAAGCGCTACAAGCAGTACAACACTACAGATAGATAGTTGAATAGTTGAAAAAAGAAGCCCTACACTTTTGAGGAACCTCCAAAGTGCACACGAAAGAAATCTTGGATTTTTGATACTACTTCGCATTATGGCAACAGCCAATACTTCTCTTATCCAAGTCCAGACTTGTCTTGATTGTACTAAAGTGGGAATGTGTGGGCAAACAAAAAAACCCCTTACCAGCAGTCTGCTGAATTATATGAAATGCTGGCAAGGGGATTTACTCAGTCTTCAGGATGCATTGCTGCATTTCTTATTAGTAAAACGGTAAAGTATAAAAAACGCTGTTTGATATTAAACATTTTTATTTTATGTATATTATTTACAGTCAAACTATCATGTTTTAATGTTGTAACCATAGCAGAAAAATAGCCCCAAAGGCAAAAATACACTTTTGGGGCTACTCGCAAAATTGGGAAATAACAATCAAATACTCAGACAAAACCGAGTCTAACATCTAACAATCTAACGTCTAAAAATGAGCGCTAGCGAAATGATCTAACATCTACTTAGTTCACATCTGGCAAAAAGTTATACTGCTCCCCATACTCTAACATTTGCTTGGTGAAATCATCGGGATATTCCACCTTCACGTTGGTAATATTTCCATCAGCGTCCTTTTCTGGAATAAGTTTCGGATTGATAAAACCACCATAAGGCGGTATGCCTAGTTTCTCAGAACGGGCAAGCACTTCTTCGTGTATCGCCTTGTCCACTTGCACCCCATAATTTTCAATCAAAGCTTTTCCGGCCTTGTAATCGCCTTGAGATTTTACCCGTTGTACTTCCTTAAGTAACTCTCCGAACAACAAACGCATCTTCTTATAATCGTGGATTTCAATGTAGGTCTTACCATCTCTTTTCACATATTCCACCACCTTATCTTTTTGACCTTTTTCCATAATCCATTTAGAAACCATCTGGCGATTCCGCATGTGAGCTTGTTCTATATTTTTACCTTTTTCTATTCGGCGCAGTTGCAACATCAACCCATTTCTCAGGTAGCTGTTGTATTCCGCTTTTCCAACATCCAGCGATTCCATAAGACCCAACTCTACCAGTTTCGGATCCATAATGTACCAAAGTGCAACAAGATCCGCACGAGCCTCTTCCAGAGGGGAAGCATAATTCTTCAAAGTCTCCTTCGGTGTCGCTATGCCTTTCTCTAATTGTCCAGAAGCATGCCCGACCACCTCGTGTAACGCCGTATGCATTTTAGAAGCCAGTTTACCATACTTTTTGTCCAAGGCAATCTCTTCCGCATCGTTGGCAAATTCCGACAACAATCCCGGCCCATCTGCATTGCCATATCCGGCGATAATATTCCCCAAACTAACCGACTTGGAACCATGCTTCGCCCTGATCCAGTTGGCGTTAGGTAAGTTTACCCCAATCGGTGTAGACGGAGAGGCATCTCCCGCTTCTCCAGCAACCGTAACAACCTTGTAAGAAACCCCAACGACATCCTTCTTCTTATGGGCATCCATGATTGGAGAGTTATCCTCAAACCATTGTACCTGATCGGCAACGGCCTTCATCCTTGCCGACGCATCAAAATCGGTGATCTGGATAATAGACTCATAGGAACCCGTGTAGCCCTTCGGATCGTTGTACACTTCAATAAAAGAATTGATGTAATCAATATCCCCTTTCGTCGCACCTACCCAAGCGATATTGTAGTCATCCCAGATTTTCAGGTCTCCTGTTTGATAATATTTGATGAGCAATTCAAGTGCTTTCTTTTGCGGCTCGTTTTCCGCAACCGTAACCGCCTTTTCCAACCAAGTAATGATGCGTTTGATGGCCGCTCCATACATACCATTCGCACTATAAACTTTCTCCACAAGCTTACCGTTCTCCCGAACAAGCTTGGAATTCAATCCGTAAGAAATTGGGGTCTCATCTTTTTTGTCTATAATTTTATTGTAGTAAGCATCTACCTCGGCTTCGGTAATATCCGGATCGTAAAAGTTGACCGCAGACCCCTTGACCAAATCTTTCTTAGGATCAAAATTAATTTTCTTCGCATCAATATTTTCATCGAAAATAATATCGAGGATTTCATCGGAAAGTTTTGTTCCAGACTCCGTTAGTAATTTAGTCAAGTACTTCCGGGTAAACGGTGGGACAAATTTGTCATTGGAGTAATGATGATGGATACCATTAGAAAACCACATCCTTTTGACATACTCCATAAAAGCATCCCACTCTTTGTTGAGCTTTCTTTCTCCTTTATAGTTTTTAATAATTTGTTCAAAAGCACGACGGATAGTCAGGTTGTGGCGGTAATTTTGATCGTACATGATGTCTCTGCCTGAAAGGCCAGCTTGGGTCAGGTAGTAGACTAATTCTTTTTGTTTAGTAGTCAATTTCTCAAATCCCGGAATCTGATAGCGCACCATCTTGATGTCAGCAAAGTTCTCTGGATTCCAATTGAAATTTTTATCTCCTACTTTTTGTTCGGTGTTTGGGTTTGGTTTTTCATCGGTGGCTGTCGGACTAGATTGGTCATTTGCACAAGCGGCAAACAGGAAAACGACAAGTAACCCTAAGAATGTTTGTTTCATTGTATTATTTTGAATTAAAAAATGTAGCATCGTAAATTACGACCTTCCTTTATAAACACAATAAAAGTAATAAAATATTACAACATTCGATGAAAAGCCTCTAATAATCACAACATCTTCCTTACGGCATCACATTTTCCTTAAAATTCTTGTCCCAATTTTTGATCTCAGATTTATATTTTTCATACATCGTCATAAAAGACGGGACAGCCCGACTGGTGAAACTACCTTTGGCATTGGAGAGCACGCAGATGGCAATTTTTTCCTTTGGATTAACCGCAATTTCGCTACGATAATTATTTACCTGACCACCATGATACACAAGATCCGTATCTGCTGTTTTAAGAATTCTCCAGCCCATAGCATAAAAACTGTCCTTGACACCCGGCCAACGCTGGTAGTAATTTTTCCTATTCTTAATATTGACCCTTGGGGTAAAAACTTCCTGAAGGGTTTCCTCTGCAATAACATCATCCCTGTTCCCGAGTAGTAGTTCCAACCACTTTGCCATATCCAAGATACTCGCATTTACCCCGCCAGCTGCAATAGCATTATAATATTTATTGGAAATTTTTCTTTTATACCATCCTTTTTTACCTCGCACATGTGGCAGCGCAACATTATCATTACGCAACATGGCTGCTTTACTAACCGAAGCATTATTCATTTCAAGTGGACGGAATATCTTTTCTTGAATCAGCTCTTCATAAGTTTTATTGCAACGCTTTTCCATAGCCGTTTCTGCCAAACAATAAGCTGCATTTTGATAAGCATACACTTCTCCAGGTTCGCCCAATAATTTGAGCGTTTCAAATTTTTTATAAATATTTTCTAAAGACCAAGAACGCTCAATTAAATCGGTATAGGCATGGTATTGCAACCCACTGGTATGGGAAAGCACATGCTCTAAAGAAAGTTCATCCGTTTGTTCTTTAGTTTTTAAGGCAAAGTCTGGAAGGTGCTCAATGACGCAATCATTAAAGTGTAACTTTTCCTCATCCTGTAGGACTCCTGCCAACACAGAAGCAAAGCCTTTAGACAAAGAACCGATCCTGAATACGGTATTCTTATCTACAAAATCTCGGGAACCCGCTATTTTCTCGCCATAGCCCTCAGCAAAAAACACCGTGCTATCCATCACTATAGCCAGCGCCGCACCCGGCATCCCTAACCTTTTACGCTCCCTATTAAAATGTTGGCTGTAAGCCTTCAGGAAAGCATTTTTTTCGGGATTAACGACCAACACAGAAACATCTTGGACAGGCTTATCCTCCTGTAAAGAACTCATGGCCAATAAAAACAACCCCAAGAATAGTAAAGCTACTACTCCAATTATTCTAAAGTAATCCATTGTTTTATTTAAAACACCTCCAAAATTAATTATTCAGTTGAGGGAATCTATTTTCATCATAGTATGTAGATAATCTCTCAACAAGTTTTTTTATACTAACACCAGGATATAATACAATTTAGTATTATCCCCCCAAATCTATACCCAGCTGGGCAAATATACCGGGAAAACCACCTCCTTCAGCAAGGGTAATATCTATATTGGAAATTTTACCATCGCTTATCTTAGCCCTGAAGGTATCCTGCCCTAATTTAAAAGACTTATCCGTTGCCGGAATTTTCGGCATCCCCATTATAGAAAGATCAAGTTCATTGGTATGGGTACCACATAACTCTAATGAACCATGAACTATACCCGCTTTCTCTCCAACAATCTTGAGATTATTAGAAAAATCAGGAAATGCAGCTAGCATCATCTTCATCATATGAACATATCCTTCTTTATTGATTGGCTCAGGAGATACACCTGTACAGGTGAAATTTTCGGCCAAACAATCAGAAAATTGCTTATAATCCCTTGCCATAAGGGCATCTTCTAACTTCACTACAAAATCTGCATTTTTCATACCTACAATTCTTTAGGGTTACTTTCAGAGTACAGAATTAACGTCTTCTACTGAATTTGCACCGCAAATATACATTTATTTTATTTAAATATAACATATAACCCATATCGATGAATAAGGAGACGTGGACGATATGGGTATGTTACAGTTTATTTATTTCTTCTCAAGCAAAAACCAAGTTATATCATCTTGAGGGAATGATTTATCCCGTTTATATGCAAAACCGTAATCGACCAATTCTAAATCATCATACATTTCCAATAATTCCCCTGCAAAGTCTCTTTTAAAGAGTCGATCTTCATGCCCTCTATATCGTACCGTGACAGGTGATGGATTGTAATATTCACAAACTAATATGTATTTGCGACTACTCAGATATAGTTTTTCATAAACGGTTTTTAGCATATCTGGGTTTATATGAATGAGCACTCCTTTTATTAAGGAGACATCATATTTTTTTACAGGGTCATATTCAAATATGGAACCATTGAAAACATTTTCGCCTCCGATAAATTCCGCTAATGCTACAGCTGCATTTTTGTTGATTTCAACTCCCGCTAATTGAATATTAGGGAATAGCAGCTTGATTGCCCTTAAATTCATACCTACATTTGGGCCAAACTCAATTAAACTGTTGGGTCTTCCCAGTTGATTAAATGCTTTGGAGAAAAAGTTTAAATTTGAGGCTAAATATTCGTCACTCTTATTCCTACTAATATATTCATTCCCGAAGGCTCCTGCCCAAAATTTTTCTTGTTCTGTTTGGTATGTTATCATTTTATGAAATTTTATCCGATTCTTCTAAAGTAAAACAAGATACGGAAAATTGCATCAAAAAGTAAGCTTTTTATCGTAAAAAACCATTCCAATTGACTCCTAAAACACCGCATCGAGTACACTCAAATAAAAAACAGCCAGCTCCAAATAGGAACTGGCTGCTTAAAAGAAATATTATCTAAAGTTTATTGTACAACAACAAACTTTTTACTAACCTTCGTGTTTCCAGAAATCAAGTGTACAAAATAGAAACCGGATCCGAAGCTAGAAGCATTAAGCGCTTCCTGCTGTGTACCTTCGGCAACAGTCATACTTCTTGTTTCCATTACTTTACCAGTAATATCCGTAACCATGATTGTCATTTCCGTAGCCTTGTTCACATTGTATTCAATGTTCAACATGTTACTGGTTGGGTTTGGATATAGATTCACCGCAGAGATGAAATCAAAGTCTGTAGCGTTGATTTCGCGAGCAGATTCCGCTATTGTTCCAGGCTCCATACCTCTACCATTGTTTACACAACCATCAATCACCACATCATCAATGTAAACATAATCAGAGTTACCAGAAGCATCACAACGGAAGCGGATGGTAGTAGATGCAGAAAATGGCCCTGCAACAGTAATCGCATCAGAGTATCTTGTATCATTATCAAAGTGAACACCTCTTGCATAGTTGGCAAGCACTTCATAACCGTTACCTCTATCCATTTCAATGAAGTAATCTTCATTATTTTCCATGCTTCTTGCATACATAGAGTAAGAGATGGTAATTTCCTCGTAAGAAGTAAGATTAAGCGCATCAGAAGTCATAGAAGAAGCTGCACCAGAGTTGTCTCTCAAACGAACACAGTAAGAACCACTGTTTGCGTAAGCAGCATCGTTAGCAGAACGACGAACATCAGAACCACCGTCATTCCAGATGCCCCAGCCACCTTCGAAGTCGTTGCTGTCTACAGTAACGTCTGTACATCCTCCGCCACCAGTTGGTGTACCAGCACAAGAGCAGTCCGCCTGAACCGTATCATTATCTGTATTAGGATCGTTATCATCACAAGCAGAACCCGGCTCTGGGCCATTACATTGGTCTTCTGCATCACAAACACCGTCACCATCGCTATCTGCAAAAGTACCAGCGCAACCACAGTTTGCATCATATACATCACCTGTAGTACAAGCATCACCATCATCACAAGAAGCACCTGGCGTACAACTAGGACCGCCGTCGAAGCAGAAGTTTGTCGTTTCAGAAGAAGCAAAAGAACCACCAGAAGCCAATACGCCACTTTCACCCGTTACGGTGTAAGAACCATTACCATAAGAACAGCAGATACCGTCACCGTAAGCATCACTAATCGTGAAATCATAACAACCATCAGGTAAGCACTCGTTGATCGTTACAGTAGAACCATCTGCTTGGCTACCATAAGTTCCGCCAGAAGCAACAGTAGCACCACCCGCATCTGTAATTGTCCAGCTTGTTTCTTCAGGATAGTTATCCAGTGTAATGCTCACAACAATAGCATTTCCTTCACAAGGACAAATAGCAGCACAAGGACCGCCACAGTCTACACCTTCCTCACCTTGATTCTGCTCACCATCATTACATGTTGGACAAACAGCAGCACAAGGACCACCACAGTCTACACCTTCCTCACCTTGGTTTTGGATACCATCATCACATGTAGGATCAGCACCACCAGAGCAACCTGGAGAAGACAATAAACTCGCTCTGAAACCACCTGGCTCAAACAAAGCACGCATTCTAGCAACCTGACCAGCGGTATAAAGATTCATACAAGCATCATCAGAGTAATCCATGTAGTTTTCAACCATGTCTGTAGTATTACAAGAAACGTGTCCAGTAGCACAGCCATAGTTTGCAGCGTCGGATGTTGGGGTATCAGAAACGAAGTCATCAGCGTTACAGTTACCGTCACCCCAGATGTGGCGAAGGTTCAACCAGTGTCCGATCTCGTGTGTAGTCGTACGACCTAAGTTAAAAGGAGCAGATACGTTACCTACTCTACCGAAGTATTGAGGCCCCATTACAACACCATCTGTAGCAGAGCTACCACCTGGAAATTGCGCATAACCTAAGATTCCACCACCAATCTCGCAAACCCACATGTTCAAGTATTGGCTTGTATTCCAAGCATCTACCCCACCTTGGCTAGAGGATTTCATCGCGTCATTAGTTCCCCAAGAAGTTCTTGTAGAAGACTTACGGGTAATACCTGTTGTAGCACTACCATCAGGAGCAACAGAAGCCAAACAGAATTCAATTTCAGAATCAGCAGCCTGTGACCAAGTATTGTCAGCATCAGCATTTAATCTTCTGAAATCTTCATTAATTACATCAATTTGCGAAAAGATCTGAGCATCGCTGATGTTCTCACTAGCATTACTGTAAATTACGTGAACAACTACAGGAATCGTGATAATTCCTTCGACCGCACGTTGCGGATTGGTAATCGCGCGTTGGGTGTGCTCCTCAATAGCATCAAGGGTTTCCCCTCTTTTGTTATCAAGGGAAATTTGCTCGTTCAAATAGCCCATCGAACCACAGTTTCTCTGTGATAATGCACTAAAGCAAAAAGTCAGCATAAACAAACAACTCAAAACTAAATGTTGAATTTTCATTATTCGGTTAAATTTTAAAAATGTTATGAAAAAAAAGTTTATGAAAATTTATGGAAAATGATAAATTTCTAATTTGATATTACACTTTTAGGGTATCAGAATATCTAATGTCAGGTAAGAAAAAGCATTAAGATATTTCTCTCTATTTGTTTAATAGTTTACTTGTTTGTTTTATTAATTACGATGCAAATATATATAAATATTTTGCTACCTAAAGGCATTATCCATATTTTTTTTTGTAAAAAAACACTCTAACTGAACATTATTCGTATTAACCAAATATTATATTGAAATAAATATTAATACATGTTGTTAGCAAAACTTTATTCTATGCAATTCCCTTTTTCAGTATGGTATAGAGAAAATAATTTACATAAATATGACAATATAACTTTACACTCACATAAACAACAATAACAATACAAAAAGAAAACAAAACACAGGCTATGTAGTGTTATTGAAAGGCTAGGCTCGCCCGAGAAACGAACGACTACATCTGAACTTCATTTAACTTCCTCACCGTAAAAGAATAGTTAGCGAGAGTCGCTATCTGCAAAAAAAGAAAAGATGGCTTTCCCATATGATCTTTCCCTGAAACAAAGGGGATGATTTTGAAAACTATGATTGGCATCATGTTCTAAAACCAGCCAACCACCATCTTCCAACAATTTATGGCTGAAGATCAGGTCAGGAATGGTGTCTAAATCAGGGAGGTCATAAGGAGGGCCGGCAAAAATATAGTTGAATTTCTGGTGAGTAGATTGTATAAATTTAAAAACATCCATTCTAATAATCCGGATATGATCTTCGATATTGAGGGTTTGCGCAGTTTTTTTAACAAATTCTATACAGCCCGAGAACTTATCGACATAGATCACATTTTCGCAGCCTCTTGATATAAATTCATAGCTATGGCTCCCTGTCCCTCCGAAAATATCCAGTACTTTTAAAGATTCAAAATCAAAATGATTCAGGAGGATATTAAACAAGCCTTCCTTTGCATAATCTGTTGTGGGCCTAGTTGGCCAGTTTTTAGCAGGTGGGAAGAACTTCCTCCCCTTAAATTGCCCTCCGATTATTCGCATAGTGCCAATTGAAATAAATCAAAATAAGTATGTTCTTCTACTGTTGAAATGAAATTACTTCCGAATAAAAACTCCTTTGGAAATGGGACGAACTCCACATACCGAATATACCGATAGAGTAATTTATATATTTCTGATTCCCGCCGAATATAGCCAGACAGCAACAGTTTTTGTTCATTGGGATTAAGGCCAAATTGCTTGTACACCATCAACACGTAATAGATAAAATCTTTTACATCTGTGAATTTGAAGCTATTGGAAAAGGATAAAGTCCCTTCATTAAAAACAACAATGTGCAGGACATCACTGCGGACATTTGCAAAGACTTGATTACCAGCATCCGCTTCATGTAATTTTAAAAATCCGTTGATCAGGCAGGTATAAGCATGAAGAATCCGGCCAGCGGGAAAATAGCTTTGCATGAGGCGATAAAGATCAGATGGCAACTTGAATAGTTGCCTTGCTGCCGGTTTTTCCAGCTTGTTATTCAGCAAGGTTTCATTTTCATGAATGGGTAGCAAGTTTATCAGGTATGCTGTTTGCTCCTTCTCATCAAATAATCTCTCGGGGATCAATGTCGCATACTGGTTAACAACACCAAGCCGAACGGCGGCATATTTTTTTTGTAAGAGCTTGTCCAATTGGAGTAATTCAGAAATATATTGAAAGGCATTTCCTTGAAAACTACTTGCCGGTGGAATACGATAAGACTTGAAAGCCAGCAATTGCCATGCTTCATCACAAACCAAATAGGACAACCTATCTGTTCCAATCAAAACAGATAGGTTGCAATTTTCAGTAGATTTATTCTGAAGTTTATCTTCAAAAATTTCGAGTTCTATCTTTCCCAATTGCCAGACAGATTTGGTGCGCCCATATTCCCGAATTTGATGATACCATCCGGATCATAAGAGTTGTCATATCTGGTAAAACGAGCATCGGCAAACGCTCCCATATAATTTCTATTCTGCGTACCGACTTCGCACACGTTTACCAAAGTCTTCTGGTAAGTGATCGTATCTGCCTTCATATCAAACATAACATTATCACTAAAGGGCACATACTTCACAGCCTCAAGGTCAATTCCAAGTACAGCAATGGAATCCTTAGCCGATTTGAAGATAGTGTCATAACGGATTTTCTCCGTATTGGTAGGATCATCCGGGTCACCAAAAACCTGAACGATTTTAAATTGTCCTGTGTTCAATACTTCCGACAAGGTATCGAAGTTATGGGCAAATTGCCCTGTAATATCGCGGAAACATTCTTGGGCTTGTCTAATCTTGACCAATCTGTCGATAACGGCAGATTCGCGCATTTCTTTTTCTGCCTTAAATTTAATCGGCTCCTGGATGCTTGATATTAAAACGTAAATCAGCCCCGCAACCAGTAGAAGCAATAATAGATTAATTCCTAATCTCATAAGGTTTTACTTTCAGTTTGATGATGCACAATAATACTACTTTTTTATTAAAAAGCAAGTAATATCAGAAACAGACTTTATGACAAGGATATTTTTTTTGCTTTTTATGCTAAATCTTGGCAAAAATGCAGCATTTATAGCATACTGAATGGTCACAGGAGCAGGCAGTTTTTCACACCACTCAAGGTCTATCATCATGCATCACGACCCTGTCTTTTCTTTGGATTTTTCCTTCGACTTTTCATTCGACAGTGCCGTTTTAACAGATTGTTCCCCGATTTTACATTCTCCACTATAGGATGCTCCGGCATCAACAATCATCTTCTTCGCGGTGATGGTTCCCTCAATAAAAGCCGTTTCGTGTAGATGAGCCAGTTCCGTAACAGTCAAAGTACCTTCTATACGCCCCCTTATCGAAGATTCCTTTGTTACCACGCTGCCGTTAACATACCCAGTATCCCCCATGACAATTTTTTTATCGCAAGTTACATCCCCGATAATGGTACCGTCAATGCGTACATTTTCTTTAGCGATAAACTTCCCTTCGATACGAGTCCCCGAAGAGATAATACAAGTTTGATCCGAAGAGGCATTGGTTCCATATTCCGAGAATCCATATTCATCCTCGACAACAGTTTTTTTCTTTCCAAACATATTAATCAATTTTATCGATTTTGTGGGTGATGTTAATTACCGATCGCTACTTATGATAATCCTTATAGCAGAATTCATGCTAAAGTTACCGTTGGTATAAATCAGACACATTTAAAATTAAGCAGGAAGTAAATATGGTAGTGTTGTGGTAAAACCACTTTAAGTGGGTTAAGTAATAATACTAAAAGAAGAACTCAAAAGCAGTTCTACTTGCTGCCTCAAAAATTTATTTTTGTAATATAAGTTCGGGAAACATACAATAGGTACAAAAATAAACAATCAAGATAAATTATTTTATTTTTTATATAAAAAAAGCAGCTTTATAGGTTAATCCATAAAGCTGCTTAAAAAATTAGATATACTTTGAACGGAATAAAAAATAATTTTCCATATTTAATTCTATTTGTAAAAACAACTACATAAACATGGAGTTAGAGATTAGAAGCCAAGAAAACGCGAACCCTGCCTGTCGTGCGACAAGCAGGCAGGTAATCACTAACAACTATTCACACCGCTTGCGGTATAGATGTGGAGCTGCAGGGACTCGAACCCTGGTCCAGACAAAGTACCCGAGAGCTTTCTACATGCTTAGTCTTTGTTTGGATTTTCGAGATCTGAAAAGGCACAAAAACAAGCCCGGATCAAACCCTTATCCTCTTAAATTTTGCTCAGTAGTCGAGAAGGTCTACCTTGCTAAGCCTGAATTTGGTGATATGCGATATGTTGTGTATCAGGCGTCAAACATAAGGCACAAAGGCTTTCTAATTCCTAGAATTAGGCAGCCATAGCATAGCGATTATTGCCATGTAAAAAGTGTTTAAGTATCATTTTTTACGAGATGAATACTCATTCCTCGACATGCTTACTAACTGATGATCTTTCCTGTCGATTCCAGTCAGCCCCAATTGTCAAAATTCAAAACATTCAATCTTATTTGAATAGAACTCCAAATGTATGAATTTTTTACAAAAAAAGTTCATTTCCAACTATTTTTTGTAAAAAATAAAATCGCCCCATTAAACAACAGAGCGATTCTTATCATGAGAAATTCCAAAAATTAACCTTATTTTATTAAATCTGGGGTATAAACTTGAGGCTATGATTTGAGAACTATTGCACCATGATTTGGCGTTCAACACTGATATCACTGTCAGTAGTCAATTGAATCGTGTAATACCCTGTTGCAAATTGGTCAAGTTCCAATTCATAAACGGGTTCCATATTTATTTCTTTGAGATCATGTCGGAAAACAGTTTCCCCATCTTTTAAGACAGATAAAGTTGCCAAATCATCCTCAACAACCTCCAAATCTACAATTACAATATTGTTTTTCCCATCCTCATAAAAGATTCCACATAAATTGTAGCTATCGGTAAGCAAATCAAAATTCTTAGAGATATTGATAATATTTTTACTATTGGCTAAGCTTACAAAAGTAGACAATAGCATGATAATCCAACAAAGTAATAGTATCTTCATTAGGTATGGTTTTATAATGGATTTTAATCAAAAGGGGGGAAAGCAAAGAGAGGGGAAAATTAGGGTGGGATAAATGGCACAAAATAGCCATGATATAATTCACCCAAGTTCTTTTAAAGCGTCAATTTCTATGCCAAAGCCATACGAACAACACAAGTGTAATTCCTTTGTAAGCCTCACGAGCACTAAATATTAAAATTTCAAATATTTGCATGAGAGAAATTGTGAGTATGAAAAATTCTACTATTTTTGCATAAACATAAACACCCAGTATATACATATGAATATTGGAATCATAAGAGAGAGAAAAATACCACCAGATTCAAGAGTTCCCCTCACTCCTGAACAGTGTAAGCATATCATGCAAAATTTTCCGGTAACTATTATTATTGAATCATCGCCCAACAGGTGTTTTAAAGATGCAGCATACGAGGCCAATGGCGTTCAGGTAGTCGAACAGCTTTCTGATTGCAATATCTTACTCGGCGTCAAAGAAGTACCAATAGCATCTTTGGTTCCTGAAAAAACCTACTTCTTTTTTTCCCATACCATAAAGAAGCAATCTTATAACCGGAAACTGCTACAAAGCATTCTAGAAAAGTCAATTCGAATGGTTGACTATGAAGTACTCTGCAACCATCAAGGCAAACGCCTTATCGCCTTTGGGAAATTTGCCGGAATGGTGGGCGCACATAATGCCTTGTGGACTTATGGAAAACGTACCGGAAAGTTCCAACTTCCGAGAATGAAAGATTGCTACGATTATAAAGAGGCGGTCTCCATTTATCAAAAAACAACATTCCCCCCATTACGAATTGTACTCACCGGCTCCGGCAGGGTCGGCACTGGTGCTGCTCTTGTCCTAGAAGACATGGGCATACGACGGGTTTCTCCGCAGGAATATCTGGAAAAGGTATTTGACGAAGCTATTTTCACGCAGCTCAATGGAGAAGATTATGCCAAACGAAAAGATGGCAGCCCGTATGTAAAAGCTGATTTTTACAAAAACCCAGAACAATATACTTCCGCATTTACCCCTTACACTGAGGTCAGTGACATTATGATTAATGGTATTTATTGGGACAATAACGCTCCAGCATTTTTCACATTAGATGATATGCAACAACCATCGTTCAATATAGAGGTGATTGCAGATGTTACTTGTGATATTGCTCCGGTTTCGTCTATACCTTCCACCATCGAAGCCAGTACCATTGCCGATCCGGTATTTGGTTTTGACCCAAAAACACAGGAAAAATGCCCGCCTTTTCAGGCCAACTGCATAGATATGATGACGATAGACAATCTGCCTAATGAATTACCGCGAGATGCCTCAACGACTTTCGGCGAACAATTTATTGAGCATATTGTGAAGGAATTGTTAAGTGAAAAACAAAGCGAAATGCTTGCCAAAGCAACTGTTGCCGTAGATGGACATTT
>JAHDGC010000093.1 GCA_020627865.1 Saprospiraceae bacterium
GCACCGCCAATTTCAACGGTACTTGTTTCCCATCTAGATTTAAATTCAGCTGATACATCCCTTGCGGTAAGCCAGTCAGATCAACTTTAATACTTTGGTGACCGGAAGAAAGTGCACCGACTTGTTTTTCCCAAATCATTTTGCCTGAGATATCATATAGGTTCAGTGTAGCTTTTTTTACAGGAATCGTAATATCCATAGCCAGCATACTTTCTGTCTCGGCAGGATTAGGGAACAAAGAAATATTCTCAAGTCCTTCAATCTCGTTGACATCATTCAAAAGAACGGCAATTTCTACTGGCGAAGAAGTACAGTCGAAAGATTGTTTCTTGATAATCCAATTATAAAAGTAATAGTAGTAATCATCACCGTAGTATGAGGTCGTTAGCTCTCCAATATCTCCAATGGGATAAGGATAGTCAACTCCATAGTTATTCCGGAACAAATCATTCTCGGGGCAACGAAGCGAAAAGTTTGTTCCGACAGGTACATCAAAATTCAAAACCAGTTGGTGTTCTCCGATGGAAGTCAGGTCAAAAACAGCTTCCTGCAAGACCGTTTCCGTTTGGTCTACCAGTTGGACGTGGCGTTCTCCCGGGCCAGCATCTTCTTCCACATAAACCGTGACATTTTTAATAGTGAATGGTTCCCATGCATCGAAGTAGCTATATGCATTAACGGTGGAGGTCTCGCCACCTCCTTGATTGTCAGGTTTTCCACCATTTTGCAACGCCCCTTCTATTGTCTGGGTAGATTGGACATAATAATAGGTATCGGCTGCTAGTTGTACGGTTTGGTATTCTGGGCCAGTTGCTAACAATTGACCTCCTGTCGGGGCATCATACCATTGGAGATTTTCACCACTTGCCGTTATCAGATAACTTGTGCCGTCTACCAGCGCGATATCTTCTAGAGCAGGAGGCTCCGGAGTATTAATCATAATCTCTACGGATTCCGAAACCAGTTGTTCCTCGCTACAAAGCGCCATAGTCATCACTTCATAAGTCCCTGATTCCGTTACTACGAGGCTATCTCCTGTTGCTCCATTCGACCATTCAAAGTCACCCATACCAGAAGCTGTCAGAAAGACAGGAGTTCCCGCGCAGACACTGGTTGCGCCATCATAAAGAATTTCCGGTGTCGTTTCTTGGGTGAAATCAATTTTAACTTGGTTACTGATAGCCAAACAGCCCTCGGCATTGGTCAAAACACAACTATAGTTTCCAAGTTCATTAATTGATATGCTTGGGGTCGTCGCTCCATTCGACCAGAGGTAATTGGCATAACCCGCTGGTGCCTCAAGGCTAATTTGATCCCCTTCACAAATCGACAATTCTCCCTCAAGATTCAGCGTAGCATCTTCTGCTATACATGCTGCTTCCGGAATATTGTGGGTTGTATTAATCGCAGGATTGTCGATTGTAGTTTGTACGCCAGATGGCCATTTTACAATAATTTGGTCGATAACATCTGCCTGTCCTATTCCGAAATGGACGCAAAGCGAGCTCATCGGGCTGAAACTGGTTCCGGACCTGACTTCTCGGACTTGAATGCCCCAAGAGCCATGAATTTCGACACGAGCGCCGATCCCGTTTTTATTACTGACGATCCCTAGGGTATTTATTTTTACCCAATTATTGTCATTTCCATCATTGAGCCAGGCGGTTCCATTGCCGTAAACATCCAGAAAGCCATCATTGTTGAGGTCTCCGATACCACCGTCATTGAAATTCAGGTTAACCCCAGTGAAAGTCCAGTCTCCATTATTGAGGTATAGCGCATGGTCCATTTCTGCAAGAATATCTATGAAGCCATCATTGTTAAAATCTCCAGAAGAATTTTCCCACGCTCCGAGATAGTCGGGGTTGATACCCGAGTTGGTAATCGTATCCGTAAAAGTCCCATCACCATTATTTCTGTACAGCCTGTTTTGGAAATCATGGTTAACTGTAAAGGCATCAAAATCTCCATCATTATCAAAGTCTTCGAAGACGGTAGACCAAGATTGCGCGTTGTCGGCAAGGTTAGCTTCTTCCGCAACTTCAGTAAAAGTCCCATCACCATTATTTCTATAAAGGCGGTTGGTTCTTTCAATATCTCCGGGCGAGGAACCCAAGACGCATTTGGTAATGTAAAGATCGGTATGCCAATCGTTGTTATAATCTACCCAGATGGCTGCATAATTACCCGGCTGGTTAAAGGTTTCTATCAAGCTTTGGTCTAGAATAAGATTACCATTACCATCATTTCTATAAGGATGACTTTGGTCGACATCATGGCAAACAAAAGCATCCAAGTGGCCATCGTTGTCAATATCTGCAAAAGTACTTCTTTGGGAAAAAATATATTCCGGCATAGGAACTTCGGCATAACCCGTTCCAGAATCATTGGCATAAATAAAGGAAACAGCATTACCATCACCAAATAGCAAATCATTGAACCCATTACCATCAATATCACCACCACAAATACTCCAACCCGGGTGATTCATAAAGTTTACAGGGTAAGTTTGTGAGGTGAAGCTAGCATCAGGTTGTTGATAATGGATACTCAAGCTGTTGCCATTGATGATAACAACATCATCGAGGTAGTCTCCATTCATATCAAGAACGCAGTCTTCCATAGATGAGCCCGAAATTAATCCATTCGCATTGGTGAAGCTAACTTGTGCAGAAAGCTTACTGGCCAATAATAGCATGATAATGCCAAAGCTAATACAAAATGTTATGGTTGATCTTTTTTTGAGATCAATAAAGGAGTACGGATAATTCATGTTATTTATTTTTTGATAAAATTATTTTTTTAGTGAAAATTTGCTGGTTAGTTTCGTATACGAACATATACACGCCAAAATTTGCATTAAAGTTTGTGAAATGTTGTCCTTTCGGTAACTTTTTATCCATTAAGGTGTGTCCTGCCAGATCAATGATACGGATTCTTCCTGCTTGGGGAAGTGTAAACTCCACTTGGTCAGGATGTATTTTGAGGTCAAAAGCTATTGCTGTGTTTGTCGTTTGTAGTTGATTTGTCATCAGTTCGGCCACATCAATAGCTGTGGTTTTTATCAGAACAGGCGTGCGGTCAGCGGCCTCAAACATATCCCTGAAAACTTCGATTTCTGGGGTCGTCGCTTCAAACATTTCTGCCATCCAACGGGGTGGGGTCGATTGATACCAAACCCTTGCTGTTACGACAAGTGCTTCTGGATTATCATGCATTGGGATACGGAAGAAAAGGCTGTCACTACCTGAGCCTTCAATTCCATTAGCAATATTGAAGTCCGGATCATTTTCTGCATGACCTACAATTTTGGTCGTATCATAAACCGCATGATCTGTCCGAAATCCAACCGGAGATAACCGATTATCTTTCAAGGCATGATGTCCCTTTTCTAAAACGGTAGTAAAATTCCCGTCAGCATCGGCAACTACGGTTTCATAAACTTGCACTTGGTCTTCGCTTGTTATTTCTTGATAATGCGGCTCGAAAATATCATCTAGTGTGGGAAGGGCAAAGTTGTCATCTGTTTTACCGGAATGGAAAAGGGTATCTTGTGTTAGGTTGGTTACTAGAAATTCTACGAATGCCCGCCTTGCAGGATAACCAGAGGGAAATTTATGGCCAGTCAGATTTTTAATATTTAAAGCAAAATGTGCAGTATCCAGATTTCTTGCTTTGAGTTCCAGATTTAAAGTTACTGTTTTATTTTGTAAAAGATCAAGTGTGACATCAATCAGCTCGTCAAATTGTTCCGAGGAAGCCGCCAGTCCTAATGTTTCGGCATTTTCCTGCATCAATTTCAGCATGGTAACATTTCCCCCAGCCATCTGATGCAGATAAAAAGGGCTGCGTGGTTCGGTTTCAAATCCGGCGGCAATCAAAAAACTACCTTTTTCAATAGCCTTGAGATGGCAATTTTGACAGGTTTTCTCCTGTTGGCCTTCTGCATAAACCGAATTAAGCCACTCGTGGTAAGTAGCCTGTTCTACAAAAAAATTACCAGAGAGCGTGCCATCTGGGTTGATGGTTTCATTGACCAAAGTATGACAGCCTGCACACAAACCAGCGTCGCTGATGTGGGGGCTGTATATAGGAATGTATCCCGTCTCTAAGGCCATTGGACTACCGAGAGGGCTGATGTATGGCCCAAAGGCAACCTTGGCCGTATCAAAATGCAATTCTCCGGAATGATTAATGCCCAAGCCCGCCGCAACCTGTTGGTGGCAGGCCAGACAAGAAACCCCATCCTGCCCGAAAGCATCTGTAAGGAGAGAATCCATCGTATAGTGTTCTGCTCCGGCAGCAAGGGCCGCAAAATGGCCCAATGGTGCATGGCAAGAGGTGCATTCTGTCTCTATTTCTGCTTTATGCTGTGGAAAAACCAGCACTTCATGACTCACCTTTGCTCTCCAAAATGGATCTTTGGCTGAATTAGCCATCATCGTTGCGCTCCAATCATCGACAACATTGATATCATTTCCAAGTAAATCGACACTGGCAATTTCAAGCGTATCGTACCCATGACATTTTTTACAGGTGCCGGAAGCCGCAAATAATCCATTATACCCCACATGTAAGCTGTCTTGCAAGGTTTGAAAAAAGGCAAGTTCTTCACTAGAATGAAATTGTTTTGCCTTAACGGTTTCTTTTATATTAAAAATAAAAGGAAGGGCAAAAAGTATGATGCAAACACCCAGTTTCTTGATTTCCTTCATTAGTTAGATTCTGTTAGTAGTTTTTTTGTGACTATATTAAAGATAGGAAAGATTTTTATGGAAATAGATAGCGCATCTGGATTTTTATAGTATACTAAGTTGCAAAATTACGTTTTATCGTACTTCAATGATTATCTTTAGGTTATTTGTAATATTAGAGCTTGTTGGGATTTTAATAATTGAACTACGAACTTGCCTGTCCCTGCGGACACGCAGGCAGGTGCCACTTTTTCGATTATACAGCCCTGTCCGGCGGCCAGACGGGGTTACAAAAATACTCATTATGCTAAGGCATAACTCCGTTTTTTGCGCCCTGTCTGCGTGTACTTGTACAGGCAGGCTCTAAAGACCAAACTCCCAACAAGCTCTTAAAAATTTAAAATTTTGACAAAACGATTTGAAAATAAGGTAGCATTTATTACTGGAGCAGGTTCCGGTATCGGTCGAGAAACGGCCTTGTTGCTCGCCCAAGAAGGCGGCAAGATCATGGTAACAGATATTAATGAGGAAGGAGGGGCAGAAACGGTAAAAATGGTTGAGGATAAAGGGGGAAGAGCGAGATTCTTGAAGGTTAATGTTGCGGATTATCAGGAAGTAAAAACAGCCATCGCGGAGACCATAACCCATTTTGGTCGCTTGGATATAGGCGTAAATAATGCTGGTATTGGTGGTGATTGGGAACATATTGCTGGTTACAGTCATGAGGCTTGGGATAAAGTTATTGCTGTCAATCAAACCGGTGTATTTTATTGCATGCAGGAGGAGCTGAAGCATATGTTTGCTCAAAGATCAGGTGCGATTATTAATGTTTCTTCTATGGCTGGCATGCGAGCATTGCCGCGATCTTCTGCTTATGTAGCGAGCAAGCATGCCGTGAATGGATTGACGAGGACAGCAGCATTGGAGTATGCCCGTTTCAATATTCGGGTTAATGCGGTATGCCCAGTTTTTACAAGAACTCCGATCTTCGAACAAATGTTTGCCCATGATGAAAGACTGGAAGGGCAATTGGTGAAGGGGATTCCAATGGGGAGATATGGAAAACCGGAGGAGATTGCACAGGCAATTGCGTGGTTAGCTTCTGATGATGCTTCCCTGACGACGGGGCTTTGTATGCCTATTGATGGTGGGCAGTCGGCGTGATATTTTTTGAAAAAGCGGAAAATATTTTAGCTTAGCCTAAAAATATATTTAGATTTGTGAAAATTTGAATAAACATAGCTAAAATAATTATGAAAAACGTATTTCAAGGAATTTTACCCAAAGCCAAAAGAAGTATAGCTGTTCTCATTTTAACGCTGTTGTCATTTGGACATCTATATACACAAACCATCATCACGGACAGGCCAGATCAAACGGAAGCCTCCTCAACTATTCCAAAAGGGAGCTTGCAGATAGAAAGTGGCATACTATTAGGGTTTACAGGGGAAGATGCCGCTGTAGAAAGGCAACTATTGGCACCAACAAATTTATTCCGATATGGCCTTACGAAAAGTATAGAATTGAGGATACTGAGTCAATTTGAAAGTGTTAAAAAACAAAAGGGGGACTTTGAAATCAATGGGGTTAGTGATCTAGAAATCGGGACGAAAATTCAGTTTTTACGAAAGGAAGATGTGAATGCGGAGATTGCTTTTATGTCTCATTTGATTATTCCGGCTGGTTCGGCTGGGCTTTCTAATGGTTTGTATGGTACGATTAATAAATTGTGTATTTCACACCAGCTGAATGATAATATTGGTATTGGTTACAATATTGGATATAATTATTTTGGGGAAGGAAATGGAGACTTGACTTATTCTGTTGCGCTAGGTGTTGGTGTTACGGATAAAGTTGGACTGTACATTGAACCCTATGGAGATATAGCGGAGTTTGAAAAACATATAGCCAATTTTGATGCTGGTTTTACGTATCTGGTCAGGGATAATGTCCAACTGGATTTTTCATTTGGGACGGGGATCAGTGAGCGGATGAATTATATTTCTGTGGGATGTAGCTGGAACATTAGTAGGAGGGAGTAGGAATACTTGCCAAAAAGGCTGATCGGCAATGCTAAAGCTGGTAGCCAAATTCAAGTTAATTCCCAGCTTTCAAACAACTCGCATAGGTTTTATAACAAAAAAAATACATGGTAAATTTGATTGCATTTTTTGTCATCATCTTTTTGAGTAATTTTTCCCTGTTGGGACAGGAAAGCTATGATGTAAAATTGATCCGTAAGCATAAGGTTTCAGAAGTGGAAGCTTATCGGACGCTGGTGCCGGGGAAATCAAGTTCCAAGGAGCGCTTAACTGCGAATGATGTCTTGGGGAAGCATCTGGTGCGACGTTTGGAGTTCGATGAGATGGGGAGGCTAGTTCATCGGACAGCATTCGCTAATTTTTATAATGAAGAATCGAACTTGCCAGATGATAGGGAATCTATGGATGAAAAATACCCTTGGCAGGAACAACATGTTTACAATGATAAAGGGCAACTCTATCAGAAAATAGCTTTTCCGGAAAGGGATAGTTCCCGCAAGATTGTAAGTACTTATCTTTATGATGACTTTGGCAATGTCATCAATATTTTGAGTAACCTTAGAGCACCGCAGACTTTCAATCACTTAATTAATTCTGATAAGCTGATTGTAGAAACGACTAAAGTGCATAGCAGGGAGGTGATTACTTATCGTTACAATAAGAAAAAACAATTGACGGAGCAGGTGAACCTGATTCCAAATATGCAGACACTGTCCAATGATACGATTGTCATCAAACATCGTTATAGTCGAAGAAAGAAAGTTGCGGAATATTTTAAAGATGGCACCATGAGCCATATGGAAATTACGCATTTCGATAGAAAAAAGAGGATTGTAAAAAGGGCTTTGTTTTTACAAAATCAAAAAGATCCTATCCAGATCAATTTTTATAAATACAATAAAATGGGCTTGATTCGGGAGAAAATTGTCAGTAATGAAAAGTTTTTAACGACCGTTGAATTTCAATATTCTTTTAGGGAATAAATTGTTGTATAAGTTGATTGTTGTATGGAGCAATCATCCGATTAATACTTTTAAAAATGGAAAAAATTCGCTGCGAATGGTGCCTTAAAGATGATCTTTATAAGGATTATCACGATTCGGTTTGGGGTGTGCCTGTTCATGATGATACTTTGCTTTTTGAATTCCTCAATTTGGAGGGGGCGCAAGCTGGGTTAAGTTGGTATACTGTTTTGAAGAAAAAGGAAAATTACAAGAAGGCGTTTGCCAATTGGGATGCCAAAAAAATTGCTCGTTTTAGTGATAAAAAAATCGCCAAATTGCTTCAAGATCCTGGTATTATTCGGAACCGATTAAAGGTAAATGCAGTGGTAACGAATGCTAAGGCTTTTCTGAAAATCCAAAAGGAGTTTGGCAGCTTTGATAAATATATCTGGCAGTTTGTGGATTATAAAACTATTGTCAATCATTGGAAAAGTATGGAAGAGGTTCCTGCGAAAACTCCGGAATCTGATCGGATGAGCAAGCAATTAAAGAAGGATGGTTTTAAGTTTGTGGGGTCAACGATTTGTTATGCATATATGCAGGCTGTGGGTATGGTAGATGATCATATGGCGTATTGTTGGAGAAGGCAGGAAGGGTGTTGGGGCAAAAGCAGCATGCCGATTCTCTAAAATTAGGTTACCTTTACAAAAGGTAGAAATATCAACTTTTAGTTTTGATCATTCGGAGTAAATAGCCAAAGAAAAACATAGATCGATGAGTAAGTACAAAGGAATACTGGATAACATAGCCAAATATGTTAAACTATCAGATGATGAAATAAAGCAGTTTATTTCCATATTAAAAACCACTAGAGTAAAGAAAAGACAATTTATTGTTCAACCAGGGTTTGTATCTGAATACCAAAACTATATTGTAGAAGGCGCAGTCAGGGTCTTTTATTTAGATGACTTTGGAAAAGAACATACGGTAATTATTGGAATCGAAGATTGGTTTTTTTCAGACTTTTACAGTTATGTACATAGAACACCTGCAGAATATTTTGCTGAAGCTCTTGAGGACTCTTTAATTTTACAAATGAAATATGAGGATGTTGAAGAACTTTGTAACAGAATACACCCTATTTGTCAATATTTCAGATTGTTGACAGAAAAAGCTTTGGCCTACTCCCATAGAAGAACCATTTCCAACATCAGTAAAACCTCGGAAGAGAGATATAAAGAGTACGTTAATAAATATCCACAAATCGCAAATAGAGTACCGCAGTATGTCTTAGCATCATATTTAGGAATTTCTCCAGAATCGTTGAGCAGAATCCGTTCGCGGTCATAAAAAAATTGATCTAAATCAATTTTTTTTCTTGATATAGGTCAGGTTTTTTTCTTAACATAGGTCATTTTTATCTCCTCAAACATGATTTAACTTTGTAGCATCAATTTTAAAAAATTCTAAAATTAAAATTTATGCAAGCAGTTGTTTATAAAGATCGTGGACAAATTGAAGTCGTAGATATACCAAAACCTCAATTATTAAAAGATGATGATGTTATTGTACGCATTACACTTGCAGGTGTTTGCGGAGCGGATTTAGAATTTACCCAAAACGGACCTGAAATGGGTTTGTATAAAGGGATGCGCATAGGTCATGAATTTGTTGGTATTATAGATCAAGTTGGTAAAGGTATTCATACCCTAAAAGTTGGAGATCGTGTCGTGGCTTCCGCTATGTTTGTCGATGGAGGATGTTACTATTGTAAACGGGATTTACCTTCAGCATGCGAACATGGTGGTTTGTTTGGAACACCACTTTTTGCTGAGCATGGAGGTGATGATATACAGGGAGGACAGGCCGAATTTATACGTGTTCCTTATGGTAACACTACACTATTTAAACTTCCAGAGGGTTTAACTGGAGATGAGCATGATACAAAAGTTCTTCCATTAGCAGATAATTTCGCTACAGGGTATCATGGTGCATTAAATGCGAACATCAAGACCGGAGAAACTGTCGTGGTTATTGGTGATGGTGCGGTAGGGCAGAGCGCTGTAATGGCCGCTACATTATTTGGTCCCTCTACGATTATTCTTGTAGGGCGTCACGATAGTCGATTAGAATTAGCAAAAACTATTGGAGCAACGCATGTCGTGAATTCAAAAAATGAAGACCCTGTTGCATTGGTAAAATCCCTTACCTATGGACGAGGCGCAAATTCTGTTATCGATTCTGTTGGCAATAAAACATCGATCGCACAAGGCATGGATATGACTCAGGCTGGCGCATCGATAAGCGTTCTAGGGTTTGGGCATCTTTATGAACCCGTTGAGCAGCCTTATTCATCAGCATTGTTTAGAAACATAACCATTCATACTGGTGTTGTAAATGTAGCTGCATATATAGAAAAATTACTTCCGATAGTAGAAAGAGGTATTATTGATCCTAGTAAGATTTTTACCGATATTTTACCGTTGGCAGAAGCAGAAAAAGGATATGCATTGATGCGTGATCGTACATCGGGAACGCTTAAAGTTGCATTGCGTCCCTAATGGTTTTCTGCGTTAGAATTTAAAATCAAATAGAGGAGTATAAATAGTTTGACTAAGCAATTCATTATAAAGAATATCTTTTTCACATTAATAATAATATTTCATGATACAGACAAAAGCTCAAACCTCCGACTTACAACTTATTGAAAAAACAATCAATCATTACTTCGATGGCATGATTAATCACGATGCTAAATCCATAGAAAAAGCATTTTATCCAACAGCTACCATGAAATGGAACGACGAGAAATACATGGAAGTGAATGCTGTTGAGGCTTTAAGTGATTATGTAAATTCCAATGATCCTGTAAAAACAAAAACCAGTATTGTTGCTATTAATATTGTAGGTGACGCTGCCAATGCTCAGTTAGAATTGGAGTATGCCACTTTTTACTTTATTGATTTCATGCACCTAATGAAAATTGAAGGAGAATGGAAAATTATTAGCAAAACTTACACGACTGTACAGAAGGACTTTTAAACGTAAATAAAAACGGATTAGAAAAATACTTGACTGAGAGCTTGTTTGTACTTAAGCATGAGTTACAAACAAGCTCTAACTGTATTTACCACAGTGTCACCACCTTTCCTCTATATCCAAACCCAAGCAACCATTAGCCGACCCATCTTTGCGGGCCGGCTCACTGGTTTTTTGGACAATCTCATGAATCAATCTTGATATGCCATTAATCCTCTTGACTCATCTCTTGAATTGTATGTTTAATTATAATACAAATATAACACAAAATGTTTGTCATGTCAAATTTTTGAAACAAAAAATTTATAAAAAATCGATTTTATGGCATTGTTGTAGAACTGTAGCGTTTATTGTCTGCATAAGTACTGCAAATTGGAGGAATGAAGATGTTAACTAATGAATTCCTTAAACTTTAAACAACTTCACTTATATTTGCGGCGCCTAATCAAGATTCTGATTAGGAAATCCTTCATATGCTTTTTACTATTAAGTAGATTTTGTTTTAATTTGCTCGCGTGCAAGCAACCCCTTTGGGGATGAAGGGAGAACGAGGGCAATTAAATTTTTACTAATCCGCAATTCTTATGAACGAAAATGACTTTATCCGTTTCAAACATGAATCCTATTTGCTTAAACTAAAGCAATATGCACGTACTGCAAACCTTTATGACCGATCCTTTGTATACTTCGGAGGAACAGGGGCCGTTGGTGGGCAGGCGGTGATAGAGACCATCCAGTCATTGGAGTACATGTATCAGGGAAGTACAGTGGCACAACCGGCAAAGTCAGTATTGTTGATTACAGGCATTACCGAGCAGGAAGTAAAGAATTTTTGCAACAAATTATATGGTGCTTTTGGTAAGAAGAATTTTGCAGTAGTAGAACCAGATTCTTCGGAGGAAGATTGCTTGACGATTTTAAAAATGAAGTCCGGAATTCAATTAGAATTTTATAAACTGCTGGCCAAACCGACCTTTAAGGTAAGTCTTGAAACATTGGAAAAAAAATATCCCAATGCCGAGGGCTTGGTAAAGGCACTTAGGCAAGAGGCATCAAAGATGACGGCACCTTTCGAGGAGTTTATCAAAAAATATAAGGAAAGAAAACAGTTGCCCGCAGATTTTCGGTTCAAAGCAGTATTGTCAGGTATCCCGATCCCAAGTGTGGCAACTTATCATTTCAATGAAATTGATCGTTTGTTGGAACGTAGGGGAATTCAGGCAGGAGATAATGACAAAAGCATTGAACGAAGCATTAAAATTCAGATACTCAAAGGTTTGGCGCAGGATTTTGGTGATATTAAACAACATCATGCTGACGAAGTGCTCATCGCGCATACGACTTCTGTCGGGGGGATGTACACCATCGTTGATGGCAAGCCCGTTATCAAAATCGGTTTTGCGCACAGTGCCTTGGGGGATTTGCTCAAAGAAAAACAGTTTTACGCCAATCAACTTACGATTCAGTATTCTAGTCTCGGCCTTAAAACCCTGATCACGGCAGCGGCTATCGGTATAGATCATATTTATGATAACAGGACGCTTCCGCTGAATAAGGGGATTTATAATAATTATATCAGTGCAGAGCACAATGCATCCTTGCCTTTTTCCATTAACGTGCTGAAAGATGAAAAATCGAAGAATACCAAGCTGCTGAACCGGATTTTTAAGGCAAAAGAAATTACGGCCTTTCATCCAGTCTTGGATAAAAAAGGAAAACCAGAAGGAGAGGAAATGCTCTCTTTTAGTAATCCAAAAGAAAAACTAGCACAGATGCGGGTGAAGTTTGCTTTGCGTAGTGGTGAAAATGGGCTTTTTTCCTTGGATAATGCCTATGCCTTGTACCTTTGTATGAAGATCGCAACGCAAGAAGAATTGGCACATATTCTGGTTTTTGCGGCGCTTTTTGGAGATGATCTCCAGAAACCTTGGTTTGATAAAGATGGGATTTGCTACAAGACGGAATCTGAAAACTCCATGTTGGTTCTTTCCTTGCTGGCCAATCGGGAAGAGTTTCGTCGCTATCAAACGAGTGCCTTTACCCCAAAGGCTTTTCAGGACTTAGGTTCCTCGAAACATCAGGGCGAGTTGCATACCATTGGCTTGTACATTCTCCGGCACCGACTCAAAAGTTTGCAACCAGAATTGTTGTCCAGGATAACATCTAAATACAAGGATTCCGAAGTCATGGAATTCATAGATCGCAATACCCGACCTTTGCTTATTGAAGAAATCGCGGCCTATGATCCGGAGGTGATTGCCAAAGATTTTACCCAATTGCTTACTTTGGAAAATGCGCAAGAGTTGGCTGATTTCATGGGCTACAAGGGGGAAATCAAATCTGGTTTTATCAAAACTTTTTTCCAACACCTATATAGTGTTATCCGGCAAACCATCCGGACCATTACTTCGCTGGGAACACCGATCGTTTTCCAAGGGGAGGATGGCAAAGAGCGCATTATCGCGGGGCCTTACATCGCGCCTGCGGATTTGGTCGTCAGCACGAACTATTCCCTGATCGAATATATCGAAAAGGAATCCCGCCAATTTAATCTTGATCCAAAAGAATTTTACGATTGGTTAATTTGCAACCAAGGCTTCGCGGATTTGAGGCCAAAAGCCATTATCTCCTCAGCCAAATCCCATAAAGATGGTTTGGATTGGAAATTGATTTCTTGCAAGGACTTGGAAAGCTTCCGCGAAAGCTGCCTTAAAATCCAAAAAATGAGTAGTCGGGATATTGAGCAACTACCATACTTTACCAGTAGCGGAATTGTGGCCTTCGTCGGGCGTATTGCTGGCCTGAATGACCAGTTGCAAGCTTTTGATATTTCAATGGGCACCTACAATGGTTGGAAGGCACTTTTCCCGATTGATTCCAACAACAGCCACCCGGTTATTCCCGGAATTGTAGAGGCCATGCGGATGTATGCAGAGGGCTTGGGCAAGATTACGGGTATGGAACTGATGTATCCGAAGTTTGGTTATTTTTAAATTGCTTGTATGTTGTACACACAAGAGTTTGATAATTTGCCGGATTATTGTTAATTTACATGGTGTACTTTGTTCGTTTTTTTTAATTTGATTCACAGACAAAATAATCACCAATAGAGGACATTGAAGATTGACTGAAAGAAATCAAGGTAATCAAGAAAATCATGGTTCAGACTTTTACGCAATTTGTCAAAGAACCAAAACTATTAATCACTAATGATTACAGACATTAATCAACTGGATTTAAATAAAAAATACACCTATTCGGATTACCTGACTTGGCAATTTGAGGAAATGGTGGAGTTGATTGAAGGCAAAGTTTTTAAAATGGCTCCTGGGCCGGGGGTGGCGCACCAATCGGTATCTGGTAATTTATATGGTTTGATCTGGGGCTTTCTAAAAGATAAGGATTGCAAACCTTTCAGTGCACCTTTTGATGTCCGCCTAACACTACCAGAGCATCGACAAACCCCCGCT
>JAHDGC010000094.1 GCA_020627865.1 Saprospiraceae bacterium
ACTCGTTTTTATAATTAATTTAAATTACACGGTACTAAAGTCCTATAAATTTTCTACGCTACTCAAAAACAATAGGCTTTGAAATTACTTGTCCATCATTTTCAAACACTATATAGTATAAACCTTGGGCGAAACCTTCAGTTTTCTCCACTAGATATGTGGATGCTCCTGCCGCAACAGGACTGTCAAAAATTGATTTTAGTCGCCGTCCATTTAGATCACATAAAAAGAGTTGAACGCGCTTTAATGGTTCTTTTACAGAAAGGGCAATAGTTGCATACGAATTTACTACAGATGGGAATACAGTCATAGTAGCGTTTGGGGAAGCAATTTCTTCGACAGCTACCGGCAGAGCAAAGTCTGTGGAAATATTTGTATTCACTACATCATACTTACCATTTTCTTTTCTCCAAATAATAGTAATGACTTCTAAATGCTCTACATCCATATTATTAAGAGCAGCCACAAAATCATGGTCAAACTCAGTCCCCATCGTAATTTCACCTGTATGAAGTAGCTCTCCAAAAGAACCTGTACTAATCGCCCCTCGGAGTACTTTTTCATGAACGGCATTATTACCTTGTCCAGCTTGGTTATTGATAATATTATTTTCTATAAAGTAAACACCTAAATAATATTCACCAATGGCCTCTTGAAAGAATTTAGTTTTTGTCGAAACATGAAGGTTATCATCCTCCACGTACATTGCTATACCTGCATTAGCTACTGGGCTTACCGTCCAATTCGCATCAACTTTATCTTTAATTTCTGCTAACTTTGCCACTGTATTAGCAGAATTAACGTCCTGATCTTCAATATTGTAATAAAAATAAGGCTGATAAGGAGCACTGAAATTTTCTGAAAAATCTTCCGCTACAGCATTCGTCAAATCACCACTATGATGGGCAACTAATAATATTGCTTTTTCTTCATTTTCATCAATTAAGTTTTCAAACATATCCCATCCCCATCCACCACAAGGAGGACACCAAGTAGCAGCTACCTTACTAATTAAGGAACGTTGTTGTTCGGGTACATCTTGTGCAATAACTTGGTTAATACTTACAAAACATACGAAAAAAAATATCCAATTTTTCATATCTATATTTTTAAATTAGGTATAAATAAAATTATAAGACCTCAGAGCAAGGTAAAAGGATCTAGAATTAATCGCAAGTAAAAGCAAAATGTTATTTATTCAATGTCTTAGAAATGACGTAAAAGTATTCGATAGTATTAAGAATGTATACCAAAAGGCTAAATCTGTCTGACTGCGCCAAGCAGGGAGGTTAACAGTGAGTTTTCTTGAACCATTTAGGCATTAAGAAAAAACGAGCTTCAGCTCGTTTAGCTTAACTAAGCTCAATGTCTTAATGGTTTTAATAAAAAAGTATTCATGTTATAATTATTTGCAAAATCATTGTTTAATAAGCCGTTTAGTATAATACTACAAAACAAAAATACAGTTAAACCAACAACAACTTATCCGCCGCCGCCGCCAACATTTCTTCCGTCTTCGCAAAACAAAAACGGATCACCTTTTCATCTTTTCTATCAGAATAAAAAACAGAAACCGGAATAGATGCGACGCCTTTTTCGATCGTCAACCACTTGGCGAATTCCGTATCTTTTTTGTTAGAAATTTCGGAATAGTCAAAAAGTTGGAAATAAGTGCCTCGACAAGGAACGGGTTTAAAACGGGTATCCTTCATTTTTCCCAAAAAGAAATCCCGTTTTCGTTGAAAAAAATCGGGCAACTGCAAATACTCCTCCGGATCGGCCAAAAATTCCGCAATGGCCAACTGTATCGGATGGTTAACCGAGAAAACATTAAACTGATGTACCTTTCTAAATTCTTTGGTCAGCATTGGTGGCGCTACACAATAGCCCATTTTCCAACCCGTATTATGAAAGGTTTTCCCGAAAGAATAGGTCAGTAAAGTACGCTTCTTCAATTCTGGGAAAAGCAAAGCCGTTTGATGTTTTTCCCCATCGTAAATCAAATGCTCGTACACCTCATCACTCAAGACCAAAATATCTGTTCCACTCGTCAACGCTTCTAGCATTTTCATGTCATCTGCCTTCAGAATACTGCCTGTCGGATTGTGTGGCGTGTTGATAATAATCATCCGAGTATTCTCAGTGATAAGCTTCGCAAAATCCGCTGGGTTTATTTTAAAATCAGGCGCTTCCAGCCCATAAGGCACCACAATGCCACCACATAATTCGATGGAAGGTGCATAAGAATCATAGGCCGGCTCGATAATAATGACCTCATCTCCTTTTTTTACAAATGCTGTTATTGCCGTAAAAAGGGCCTGTGTCGCTCCCGCCGTTATGGTAATTTCTGTATCTGGATCAACCGCTATATCATAGCAATGCTGAATTTTCTTAGCAATAGCTGCACGCAACGGTTGCACACCAGGCATCGGAGCATATTGATTATGCCCTTTATCAACGAAATGGCTGACCAGGTTTTTCAGTTTTGGAGAACTTTCATAATTCGGAAAACCTTGGGAAAGATTAATGGCCCCGTGTTCATTGGCCAGTTTTGACATGATGGCAAAAATAGTCGTTCCGACATCAGGGAGCTTGGAAGTGATATTCACAGTGTATTTTGTTTATTGTATTGCTCAAAAATAAGATCAATCCCCTTCGCCAGTTCATAATCTTTTGTGGTTACCTTGTTCCCAGCATCATGGGTGGTTAAATGGATGTCAACAACATTCCAGACATTACGCCAATCAGGATGGTGGTTTAGCCTTTCGGCCAACATAGCGACCTCCGTCATAAAAGCAAAAGCCTCTGCAAAATCTTTAAACAGGAATCGGGCTTTCAGCTTATGGTCTTCTTCTTTCCACATCTTTACTTTTACCGAAAACTCCAATCATACTTATCCAATTCAGAGACGCCAGCCTTCAACAAATCAATACAATCCCGAACATCCCTCTTGTGCACCATTTCTATCGTCTGATGGATATGCCTTAGCGGAATAGAAATCGCCCCAGCAATGGTACCGTTTTGGCCATAACGTTGCAAGGCAGCAGTATCTGTCCCTCCCTTGGGTAGGATTTCCGCTTGCCAAGGAATAGCATGCTTATCAGCAAGTTGTTTTAGATACGCAACCATACGATAATCGCAAATCGTAGAACCATCCATTATCTTGATAGCCGCTCCTTTACCGAGCTTAGTCACCATCTCGTAAGATTGTGCCCCAGGAACATCGAAGGCAATAGTTACATCTAAACCAAAACCAAAATCAGGGTTAATTTGCTGACTAGCCGCAATCGCTCCCCTCAAACCAACCTCTTCCTGTACCGTAAAGACCGCATAAATATCATAAGGTACCTCTTTGCCTTTAAGTTCACGCAAAACCTCCAACAAGATAAACACGGAAACTCGATTATCTAAAGACTTGCTATTCACACATTCCCCCATTTCTATCAATTCTCGTTCCCGCGTAATTGGGTTGCCAAGACTGATGAGTTCTTTTAATTCTTCTTTCCCCATTCCAGTATCTATAAAATAGTCTTCTGTTGGAACAGCTTTGGTTCGCTCATCTGGTTTCATCAGATGAATGGGCTTAGAACCCATGACCCCAATAACATCTTTCTTACCATGAATAATTACGCGCTGAGACGTAAGTGTTTTAGGATCAAAACCACCTAAGGTATGAAACCTAACAAAACCATCATCATCAATATGGGTGACGATAAAGCCTATTTCATCCATATGAGCAGCAATCATAACCCGCTTGTCTTCTCGCCCTTTCTTAATCGCAACAACACTCCCCATAGCGTCAACCTCAACACGATCAACTAACCCCTCTAGTTCTTTAAGTACCAAAGCTCTTATCCGTTGTTCGAAACCGGAGGTTCCAGGTGTTTTGCATATATTTTTAAGTAATTCTACGTTTATCATAAGTTTTGACTATCAAGGTTTTTAAAGGAAAAGTGATTCGATTATCCCCTAATATATCAGGCAAAATCAAAAATAGGAGTAGTATTTTGACCTTGCGACGAACATGTACGAATCTTGTTGGTTTTGGTATTCTCGCAAAAGTTCCATCAAATGATGAAAATTTGCCGCAAATCTAATATAAAATTCTATCACGGCGAAATAATAATCAACATATTAAGAATAATACTATAGATAAAGGATAATGGGGCAACGATTTGCATTTTTCAACAATAAAATAAGCGAAATTGCATTTTAATAAGCTAAATTGGGGCGAGGTGCAAAGCACCATCCCCCTAATTATTATGAAGAGCCAAATTTTTAATGAGTAGAAGCCAAGAACATGCGAACTACTCACAAACAACAAGTCACTAAATAACACTCGAAAGCATAGATGTCTTTAATAAAAAAACTGGCCGGAGAAACCGCAATTTATGGAATCAGTAGCATTTTGGGGCGCTTGCTCAACTATGTGATCTTGACCCCATACCTGACCAATGTTTTTCTAACTGGAGAATATGGCGTTATTTCAGATATGTATACCTATGTTGCTTTGATAATGGTTATATTGACTTATCGGATGGAAACAGCATTTTTCCGCTTTGCCAGCCGTGAAAAAGACTTGAGTAATGCCTTTTCTACCGCTTCTTTTTCTATTTTTTTTACAACAATCATCTTCGTCGTCGTAATGTTGCTCTCCGCGCAACCTATTGCCGAACTCCTGAAGTATCCAGACCACAAAGATTATGTCATCTGGTTCATCCTCGTGCTAGCATTTGATGCCTTGTCCGTTATTCCTTTTGCGAAATTAAGGCTAGAAAATCGTCCAATTAAGTTTGCTGTGCTAAAAGTCCTCAATATTCTGGTCAATATCTTTTTCATCATCTTCTTTTTGGAGATTTGCCCCATTTTAATTCGCTCCGGATTTGAAGGGATGAAGCTAATTTTTGATGTTAACAATAGAATTGCCTACATTTTCATTTCCAATATGCTGGCTAGTTTGGTTGTTGTGCTTGCTTTACTTCCGGAATATCTAAAAATAAAGCTACAATTTGATGCAAATCTCTGGAAAAAGATGCTCGGATATGCCATGCCACTGATTTTGGTAGGTATCGCGGGTGTTATCAACCAGCTTATCAGTGTGCCCATGCTGAAAGAACTGCTCCCTTATGAATTTGATGAGAACATGAGTATTGCCGGAAAGTATGCCGCCGTCGCCAAAATTGCTATTTTGATGAGCTTATTTATCCAGGCCTTCAACTATGCTGCCGAACCGTTCTTCTTTCGGAATGCAGACCGAAGCGATTCCCATAAAATTTATGCCGATGTAGGACAGGCTTTTGCCCTTGTGGGTAGTGTGGTCTTCCTCGGTATTATGCTTTATCTGGATGTAATCAAGTATTTTATTGGATCAGACTTTCGGGAAAACCTTACCATCGTACCATTACTGCTGATAGCCTATTTCTTCCTCGGATTGTATTACAATTTTTCTATTTGGTATAAACTAACTGATCGCACCGAGATAGGAGCATGGATTGCCATCGGTGGAGCGATCATTACCTTAAGTATTAACTTTACGCTGATTCCTCAGATAGGCTATACCGCCCCTGCTTGGGCCGCAGTCGTTTGTTACGCCTTTATGGCGCTGACTTCATGGATTATTGGACGGAAATATTACCCCATAGCATATCCGATTGGCAGGATGCTGGCTTATATTGGCTTGGCGATCTTGTGCTGGCAAGGCAGTCTTTTGCTGCTTCCTTTCTTCGGGGAACATATTGCTATACAATTCGGCATAAAGACTTTAATAATGATCAGCTTCTTAGGTATTTTATACCTTTTGGAAAAACAAAAGATTAAGGAATTGATTGCTTAGATACTTTAAAAATGCAGCCACCCCTGCGCCTTAATATCATGGATATTGCCACCTTTGGTATGCAGCTTCACGCCTTCTTTCCGCTCCACAATTTCCCCCATGATGTAAATATCCGGCAAGTATTTGACCTTATCAAGGTCTTTAGGATCAATCGTAAATAACAATTCATAGTCTTCTCCGCCACTCAAGGCACAGGTAATCGGATCAAGCTTGAATTTAATAGCCAACAGTTCCGTTTCTGGATGGATCGGGACACCACTTTCTTCTACAATGGCTCCAACATTGGATTGCTTACAAATATGGAAAAGCTCCGATGCCAACCCGTCAGAAATATCGATCATGGATGTGGGAACCAAGTTATTTTTAGCGAAAGCCTCAATCATATCTCGTCGAGCTTCAGGTTTGAGTTGCCGACCGATTACATATTTTTGCTCTTCCAGATCAGGCTGCACCCCAGGATTGGAGAGATAGATTTGCCTTTCTCTTTCGAGCAATTGTAAGCCCACAAATGACGCGCCCAGATTACCCGTTACACAAATCAAATCACCAACTTTTGCGGTATTTCTATAACAAAGTTTCTCCTTTTCCCCTTGTCCGATTGCGGTAATGCTGATAAACATCCCTTTATTGGAAGAACAGGTGTCTCCACCAATCAGATCTACCCCATAAGCCTTACAGGCAGCATAAATACCACTGTAAAATTCCTCCAAAGCCTCCACAGAAAAGCGATTCGAGATGGCAAGCGAAACCGTGATATGCTTCGGAATAGCATTCATGGCGTATATATCCGATAGGTTAGAAACCACTGCTTTGTACCCCAAATGTTTTAGTGGGGTATAAATAAGATCGAAATGGATACCTTCCACCATAGCATCTGTTGTCACGACAGTCAACAGTCCATTGTTATCAATGACTGCGGCATCATCTCCAATAGATTTCAGTGTGGATGCATTATACTGCACATTATTTTTGGCAAGGTGGTCGATCAGGCCAAATTCGCCCAAGGTACCGATATCCGTTCGTTTCGCTTTTTCGTCTGACATAATGTTATGTTACTTTTTGAAATGCGAAAGTACGAACTAATAACCAATCAACCAATCACAAACAACACTAATGATTATGGCGCCAAAACCATATCCAAAACAGGAAACAAATGCTTTTCAAAAATTTGCTTGTCCATAGGTTTCTCCAGAAAGGCTTCAATACAAGGGTGACGTTCTACTTTTTCGATATCCGAAGGTTGATAGGAGGAACTAGCAATAAAGAAAAGGGTTTCCGGATTTTGTAAATGAAACTCTATCATATATTGATCTGCAAATTCAAACCCGTCGAGCAAGGGCATGTGAATATCAGAAATGATGCAATCAGGGAAATCTTCTTTTTTCAATTGGCGAAGATATTCGAGTGCTTCCGCAGGATTTTGTTTAAAACTGGGAGAAATAGGCAGGTGATCTAATTCAATGATACTATTGATGTGAAAGATGTTACTTTCTGTATCATCGACAAATAGGATATTGTATAAATTGTTCATGAGGGATAAAATTAAATGGGTTCATAATTTATTACATTGCCAGTTTCTCGGCTTAAAGCCTAAAAACTAACAACTACTACTACCCGATACGTGAAATTATCAAAAACTGTTGCTCAAACGATGAGCTTTAAAATAAAAGCTACCAAAGGGTTAACAAAATGTAAGTTCAAGCTTGTTTTTCCTAATACTTTCACTACAGAACAAATTTAAATACAACGTAGTGCCTACACCACCTAGTACTACACTTCCACAGGCACATCCATCTCTTTCAAATAAACTTTAAATTCAGAACCCTTCCCGAGTTCACTGGTAACTTCTATCCGTCCCCCAGTTCTCTTTATCCAATTATGAATCATACTCAAGGCTATTCCCGTCCCCTTAACGGCCGATGTTAACCGTTGGAAGGGCTTGAAGAGCTTATGACCGAAATTATCCAAATCCATGCCCATACCATTATCTTTTACCGAAAAGACAACAAACGCTCCTTCTCTCTTTGTAGAAATATTCAGGCAAAGTGGAACATCCGGCTTCCGATATTTAATCGCATTACTCAAAAGATTCTGGCAAATACTCAACAAATGTGCTCCAATATAATGAATGTGCTCTACCTCAAAATTCGTGAAGAACTCCGGCTCTGCATCCCGGATTTCATTCATCAATAGATACTGAGATTGGGTAAAAATTCCCTTGAAGGAGATTAAACTGGCTGGTTGTAAATCGTATTTATTCATCGTTACCAGATCGGACATCCCCGTCAACTTTTTCTCCATATTAATGGTCGCTTCTCTCATCTGCGATAAGGCCATTTCCTTCTTCTTTTCATCATCAAAGCGGCGGATCAAATCCACGAAAGATTTTAGGACGGATAAGGGTGAGCGCAAATCATGGGTCGCATTGTATACAAATTCCTTAAGGTACTGGTTTTTTTGCTCTAAATCCATGTTCCGCTCCCTGTAATCAGACACTTCTTGCCCCACCAATACACAACAATCGTGTTCTGCCTTGACCAGAAAAGCAGATACTTCTAATTTGATACAGGTACTATCTTCCCCATATACTTCCAGATAAAATTTCTGGGCTTCCTGTTTGTTAAAAACTCGTTGTAACCGTTCACTATGCCTTTTCTTATCAAATAGTGGAACTATTCTAGAAAAGGACTTTCCAACAAGGGAGCTATTCTTGTTATAATGTAGGATGTGCAAACTTTTATCTAAGAAAAAACAATGATCCGGAGAACCATCAAAGAAACTAAAATAACTGCTAATAGCCAACCCGCTACACTGCGATGGGAGCATAGTGTTCATTATGTATAGTGTTATAAAGTGATGGTGAGTGCATCATAAAAGAGGTTCGCCTTTTTAAGGTGTTCAAGTCTGTTTTTACAAATATATTATAATTTCATATACAAATCAAGAACAATTCGTTTTTAAATAGTTTTTGTATAGTTAAATAAACGCAAAGTCCTGAATAACATACATTTGTCATTCAGGACTTTCTAAAAAAAGTTATCAACATATCCGTGGGATACAGGGATTATGCCTATACAGCGCTATCTCAGCATGAAACTTAGCCCAACCGACAAATTCATACCTAAGCTATTCTCTTGGATAACATAATCCACTCCTTTAAAAGGAATCACTTCTCTTTGACGAGCATTCAGGATATTATTTGCCGAGAATTTTGCGGTTAACAAGTCACCAATTTTCTGGGAGAAATTAAAGTTCAACATCGGCCTAGGCATCTCGTAGATGTTTGGTGTAGCCCCAATGGTAATATACGAGATTCTTGAACCAATTACATTGAAAGATGCATTACAGCTGGTTCCTTTTTCATTTTTATAAGAAAGCAAGGCATTTACGGTATAAGGCGCTTGTCCATACAAACTTCTGTGCGCTTCCGCATCCGGTCTTGCAGCACGAATATTAGCGAGTTCTTCCGCATCAATATCTGATTTGGTATAAATATAGCTAAAATTCACCCCAAAACTAAAGTGCTTTAAACTGTTGATAAAGTCTAGTTTTTTACGAAATTCCATTTCCGCACCAAGCAAATCCGCTTGACCTACATTCCTCCAAGTATACTCCCCATTCGGAGCCTCACGATTATATGTTTTTTCAATAGGATTGGTAAAATGTTTATAGAAAGCGCCTACAGTAATCATCTCTCCCGATCTAGGAAACAACTCCCAGCGGATATCAACATTGTCTATTAAGGTTCTTTCCAAGTCGGTATTCCCCAATTCTATAAAACCAGTTTCTGTTCCGAATGTGGCTACTGGCGCAAGCTCGCGGAAAGTAGGCAGGGCTATTGTCCGGCTATATGCTGCCCGCAATTTCATTTTATCATTAAACTCATAATTCAAATTCAAAGAAGGCAAGAAGTCGATATTTTCAATCAAATTGGTCACTCCATCCAACTCTGGGTATTGAAGCAATTTATCTTCACTCAAGGTTTCAAACTGAACAGCAGTGGTTTGCATTCGCACACCAGCAATCGCACGTAATTTCGCCGTGATCGGTAACTCTGTCATCAAATATCCTCCAATAGACTGATAAGCAGCATTATAATTATTGGCTTTAATAGAGGAATTCACGGCATAAACACCATCAGGGTTAGAATCACTCAAGATGTTTTCCTCAGCAAAATGATCCGTTATGTCACCAGAATATTGGTTGGAATCACTTTGGAAGGTGTAACGGTCTTCATTGAAACTACGGTCTTTCATCAGGTAGTTTCCGCCAAATTTAAGTTTTGCACGCTGACCGCTCCACTGCACAAATGGCAACACAAAATCCAGTTTATTTTCTATATTCACCTGATTCATATCCCTGTAGAAACGGGTTGGTCTTCTATCACTAGATGGTTTAAATTCATAACCACTTCCGCTATTAATTTCTCGGTAACGGGTCGTAAAGAAACGCATATCTGGATCATCTTGCATCGATTGGGCAATAGAAGACTTCCAGTTAATTTCAAAATTATTCCATGCTGGTAAAACATGCTTTCCGCTCAATTGCCCCGTATTCAAGGCTCTTTGTCTATACCGTAGCGTCCGAGTTTCGAAGAAATCATCCGGATCATCAACCATTTTCTTTCCGGCTTGGTACCGGGCATTATTGATACCACTTTGATTACGCATGAATAATGCACTAATCTTATGATTTGGTGTTAATTTATAACTTAAGCTTCCCATAGCCCCCCAAAGCACTTCCTCTTGGCTATGCGAATCATCTAATTTCACTAAAGCCCTTAAAGAGTTAGCCTCATCATACTGGCCTGATAATTCGTAGATACCCGTAACCCCATCATCGTAGTGTAGATAACTCCGCTGGTGTGTCACCCCCGCAATAAAGCCAAGTGGCCTACCAAATAAAGTTTTCTGATCTCCTACAGATAATGAAAATCTATGATTCAGTAGCGGCAAATCAGGATTGGTAAAGCCCCAATTGTTCTGGAAAGATTTACTGGCGTCGGTAAGGCCTTTAAGATCAGTATTAGCTGTGGGTATCGCACCACCATTGTTCGATAGCAGGGTTGGCATCGCTCTAGTCCCATCATCAAAACCTAACCAGTCTCTTCTTCCACCTTCATATTGTAAAAATTGTTTATTAAAGGAAGTCTGGAGATTCATCCCAATACTGGCAGATGCTTTGATCACTTTCTCATCTGGAAAATCCTTGGTTTCAATATCCACATATCCCCCCGTGAAATCTCCGGGAAGATCTGGCGAAAAAGTCTTGTAAACCAAAATATTATCAATCAATTCCGTTGGAAAAAGATCCATCTGAACCGTATTTCTATTGGGATCAAGTCCAGGAATATTCGCTCCATTAAGGCTGGTTTTGCTATATCGGTCTCCTAATCCTCTAACATAAACGTATTTACCATCCTCAACGGTTACACCCGTTACCCTCCGAATGGCGCCAGCAACATCGTTATCGCCACTTTTAGAAATCTGGGACGAAGATATACCATCCAAAACGACTGGAGATTTCTTTTGGATGGTCATAATTGCAGCTTCCGTATTCCGCATCTGACGCGCCTCAACAACAACCTCTTCTAACTCTATCCCTGACTCCCCCATTTTAATATCCAATGTTGTTGTCTCTCCGGCCTTAACCGTAACATCAGCAATCACCATAGTCTCAAAACCAATGTAAGTGCATTCTACCGTGTAAACACCTGGATCAACCTTGAAGTAATATTTGCCATCTACATCCGTAGAACTTCCGGTTCCAGTACCTTGTATAACGACATTGCCCCCAATGACTTCAAATCCCGACTCGGATTCGATCACTTTTCCGGCAATAGTTCCTTGTTGTGCCAATAGCATGGTTGATACTAAAAGCGAAAGAAGAGAAAAGTAAAACTTTTTCATTGTTTTGTATTTGATAATTGTAACTTAAATATGAATCTTTATGACTCTATCGTTCTCGCATACAAATATCAATTATACAAGTTAATGCAATTTTAACTCAATGTTAAATTTATGTAAACACGGCTAAAATCCTACGCTTCCTAAGGATAAACACATCTTATAACTTGCCATCAATGAAGAGACTGTTTCTTATAACAAAACAGCTACAATACATAAAATAAAAACATATAAATATTAAAACATCAATCAACTGATAACCAATATATTACAATTCAACTACAACAATTAGTATAATATTTCTCTCGTTCTCGTTTTTTTATATGGATCATAATCAATATATTTGTATATCAAATAGGTATTGGTTTTCCTGAACCTCTTTATCTAGACTTAAAAGTATGAATACAGAACAGGAAAATTGACACACCCACACCGAAAATAATTTTTATACATTCCTAACCGAGCATTTATGCTGAGTAATGACTCATAACCAGTTGACAAGTGAGATTTATTACTATGCAAATATGGGTATGCCTGTGTTTATCATATGTTATCTAAAGATGGATCATCATAAACACTACGGCTTTTTTATGGAAAATTTTAATTAGAGTAAGAGCATGTCATTAAATAAAATCCTAATATGCTCTAATATACTACACACTTAAAAATGGCTAGATACAGGAGGCAAACTTATCTAGCAAAAGGTCATATGCCTAATTAATTAACAAAGTGTACCCAACAGTCAATTATATCAATGATTTTAGTAGGGTTAATAAACGTATCCAAGGTTGACAATCACAAATTTTGTTAACCCATTATAATTTTAACAATTATAATCTCATGATTTTATGCAATGAGTATTCCTCTGAACAATGAGATACGTTTATAGCTTTAGATATAAAACTTGAGATATTCTCCTATTAACTTTTGGGACATTTACCCTCTTCTGGTTTCTGGAAGAGGGTTTTTTATTTTCTCACATCACTTAGTCCACGTTGGGATCAGTCCTCTCAATCCCATATCCACAATATTTTCTGCATTAGCATTATCGAGATCAAAATCAAGCTGACCATTCCCATTTAGGTCAACCCACTCCAAGCTATTATTAATAGAAAAAGATAAGTCCACCGTTATATCTGCGGTCTCATCTCCAGAAATGACCAAGGGTTCCGCAAATTTTCCGGTGATGATGCAAGATCCAATCGGAATATCTGTTATTCCAGCTAGGGGATTGACGACGGTCGTTGCTCCTTGCGGGGCTTCTCCCGAAAGCAACTGATTATAAATATCATATGGGGAGTTAAATTGGGTTTCAAAAATCCAAAAGCCTTGTTTCTTGCTGGCATTGACTTCCTCCTCCATTTCATTCGGCGTAACCGAAGAAATATAGGTGTTGAATCCAAGGAAAGAAGCAATCGTTCCCTTTTCTCCATTAAAGTCTCCAAGGACAGGAATGTTCTTGATATTATAAACAATATCATAAAGTTGATAGGAGACAGAAACCCGAATGTATTCATAAGTCCCCGGAGCCAAATCCTTCAACGCAACCGTATGAAAAACAGTATTTTCCTCCGAAACAATCGCCTGATCAAAATCAATAGCGGCTTCCCCATCCACTGTTTTTTCCACACCTTTATAAGCAATCACACCTTGACCAGGAATGGTAAACTGATTGGGCGCTAGTTCTATGAGATGAACACTCAATTGTTTGAAATCTGGCGTTTGGGTTGCATTTCCGGCAACGGGTGCTGCCACCTGTCCTAAATTGTTAAGTCGCTCCTGTGTTTCATCGAAACTGAATTGAAAATTCAAGCTGTTATCCGTATTAACAGGGGGATCAACGTCTTCTTTTCCACAAGAGATCAAGGAGCAAAGACATAACAAAAACAATAAATGCTTCATGAAATATTGGGTTTGATGATTAGATGAAACTAAAAACGTTAGAATATCAGGATTTCATACTTTAGATAGGATAAAAAGTGATTTTCACGTTAGATGCCCTTAAAAAAACAGCCACATAACCATAGATTTAGTGTTCAAAAGCCAAGCAAGTGCATACCCTGCCTGTCGTGCGACAAGCAGGCAGGTAATCACCAACAACAAATCACTTTTTCACTCCGCTCGCGTTACATTATGGCAACTTCAACAAATTCGCCTTCAGCATCTTCTTCTCCAAAGGTTTCTTCGATTCATCTATATCGCCTTTTAAGTATTTTTCAATAATCAAACCCGTAATGGGAGCCGCATAAGTCGCACCATAGCCGCCATTTTCAACATATACCGCTAGGGCAATTTTAGGATTATCTTTAGGTGCAAAGGCGAAGAATACAGAATGATCTTTCCCATGAGGATTTTGGGAAGTTCCTGTTTTACCACAAACAGCAACATCCGGTACCCTCGCTATATATCCCGTCCCAGCCGTGATCACCTTTTCCATACCATC
>JAHDGC010000095.1 GCA_020627865.1 Saprospiraceae bacterium
ATGATTACTGCCTTTATTAAGGGTAAAATAGTTATTATGTCGATTAACAGAATTGTTGATTACAGAAGCGGTAATATAGGTATACTTTTGTCTAATATCTTCGAGCTTTACAGAATCCCGCCAAAAGGTATTGACATATTTAGCATTATCCAGCTTTTCGTAAAGGCGGGCATTTTCTTTGGCCAAACTATCAGAAACAGCAGAAAGGTACAAGAACTGACTTGCGTCATTGTATTTATTATAAATAGATCCGGTGAAGGAACCCCACGAGCTTCGATAAATTTCTCCCTGTTTTTGATTATGTTGAACGACAAGATAAAAGCAAAACATTTCAAGAAAGAAAAATAAGAACCACCCGCCATACTTCAGAAATGCATTGATTAAATTGCCCATGGCCTATTAGTAAGTAAAAAGGTAAAAGTATAAAAGCTAAACCTACCCGACCACGCAGGCGGGGTAAGTAGAGGTCAATTGAAAATTGACCGACAAAATCAAAGTAATCAGGAGAATCAAGAAAATCATGGTTCAGACTTTCACGCAATTGGTCAAAGAAAAAAACTAAACACTCTTCCTATCAATCAAGAAAGTAAACTTATGTGTATTTTGCAAGGCAATACCGGTTCCGCGGACTACTGCCCTTAATGGGTCTTCCGCAATGTGTACATCAAGTTTTGTTTTCTGCGCAATTCTCTTATCCAGCCCCCTCAGCAAGGCACCACCTCCGGTCAGATACAAGCCTGTCTTGTAAATATCAGATGCCAATTCCGGTGGGGTAGACTCCAACGCCTTCAAAATAGCGTCCTCTATTTTGGATACAGATTTATCCAGAGCATGAGCAATTTCCTTATAATTAATCATAATTTGCTTTGGGATACCAGTCATCAAATCCCGACCATTAACCGCAAAATCCTCAGGAGGTTGCTCCAGTTCGATCTGAGCAGCCCCAACATGGATTTTAATCTGCTCCGAAGTTCGTTCTCCTATCAGCATATTGTGCTGCCGTTTCATATAATTCATGATATCGGCAGTAAATTCATCTCCCGCGGTTCGGATAGATTGATCGCAGACAATTCCAGACAAAGCAATAACGGCAATTTCTGTTGTTCCTCCCCCTATATCAATGATCATATTTCCGATAGGTTCCTCCACATCCAGACCTATACCGAGCGCTGCCGCCATAGGTTCGTGGATAAGATAAGTTTCCTTTGAATCCACATGATCCGCAGAATCGAAAACGGCCCGTTTCTCCACCTCAGTGATACCAGAAGGGATACAAATCACCATTTTCATATGGGTAAAAAAACGACGCTTGGTTCCGGCCATCCGGATCAACCCTTCAATCATACTTTCGGCAGCCTGAAAGTCGGCAATCACACCATCCTTCAACGGACGAATTGTCTTAATATATTCATGCGTTTTTTCGTGCATTTGCATGGCCTTGGAACCAACTGCAATAGTCTCCATTGTTCGGCGATCTATAGCAACGATGGAAGGTTCGTCCACAACTATTTCTCCATCTTGAATGATGAGGGTATTGGCTGTACCCAGATCTATAGCGAGCTCTTGAGCAAAAAAGCTTAGTAATTTCATTCAGATAATTCCTCATTTTACGCGTTGCCATACAACAGCAACAACGTTGATTTAAATGTTTTCTCCTAATTTGATATGGTATGAGATATAACAGATGTATCAACCAATAGCGGCTTGGTTGATAATCAGACACAAAAGAAACGAAAATTTACGTAAAAAGGAAAAAAAAGGAACGCTGTTTTCGTTCTTGGAAATAAAACTCAGCCAATCTTGCCCACGACCAGTTCCCACATATTTTCTTTAACAAGATGTTTTCGGGCCAGTTCCCGTATTTCTTCAGGAGAAATTTCTTTAATCGTATGAACAAGGTCGTAAAATTCAGCAGATTTTAGGTTTTCCAAAACCATTGTTTTAATGATTCCAGAAACATTCAACGGGCCATCTAGCATAGTAAGTAAATTTCCCAATAAGTAATTGCGCACCATTTCAAGCTCCGATTCCTCGACAAGATCTGATCTTAAGCGGTCAATTTCTGTATAAATCTCTTCCAATGTTTTCTCAACAAACTCATTGCCAACTTCAGTTCCAATATAAAAATATCCATCATACAACATCGTATCAACTGTTGAGAAAATGTTATATGTATAGCCCTTGTCTTCACGGATATTACACATAAGTCTCGAACCAAAATAACCACCCAAAATGGTATCGACGACATGAAAAGCCTTATAATCTGGATGACTTCGATTGAACAAACGGCAGCCTATCCGAATCGCGGTCTGCTGAGCATCCGGCATCTCTATATACTTTTTGCCACCAATCTGCGGTATATTTGTTGGAATCACAGGCGCTGGTTTCAATCCTGAATTTCTTTTTCCAAGATGAAAATTTAATTCAGATAACAACTTGGCACTATCAAATCTTCCACTCAAAAAAATAGTACAATTGGCCGGCATAAAGCATCTTTCATGGTGTATCAAAAGATCATCCCGCATCAAGCTGTCATACATTTCAGGCGTACTATTATAACCATAGGGATGCGCTTTACCATAAATGGCCTCCGTAACCTCACGATAAGCCACCACATCCGTTTTGGAAAGATCAACTTTGAAACGTTGCTTATTCCGTAAAATGAAATTCTCAAGTTCGTTTACAGGAAATGTAGGGTTCTTAATCATATCCGCCAGCAACGGCAATAATGCAGAAAAGTGCTTCTCTAAACAGTAGAAATTAATCTCTGTAAAATCTAGATTCGCGGGAATGTGAAGGTTCCCCCCCAAAAAATCAATCCTCTCGGCAAGATCATGCCCATTCATGGTTTTACTCCCGTCCTTTAAAAGACTCGCAGTCGAACGGCCAACAAGCGGTTTTTGTTCATAAGGACGCCCCGCCTTAAAGACAATTTCCAACTTGACAATGTCTTGCGTTCCCATATTCAGCAAATAAACAGGGGTTCCATTATCCAGATAATGGCATGTTGGTTCTGGGAGCTTCAATTGTCCCACTTCTTTTATTGGCGGCGCTGTTCTTCGATCTAACATAGAACAAATTTATAATTTTAATATTACAAGTACCGTAAAAACCTGAATTGTTTTCCTTCACTTACCTAAAGAGTCGTAAAGCGTAAGACTCGTCTCGCAAAGATTATTTAGAAACCAGATGCCTGAACCAAATTTATTGGTTGGAATTTTGTATGCTTAGAGCATATTGGGAAATTTATCCCTAACAAGCTCTTAAATGTCACTTAAAAGACAAGACGTTTCCAGCATTGATATTAAAAATTCTTTAATTTTGTCATCACAAGGATACTACATTTCACGGGGATGTCTCAAAAACAAATTTTTAATTAAAAAAAATAATTTATGAAAATCAGATACTTTTTCACTTGTTTAATGTTGTTTTCATTTTTAAATATAAATGCTCAGCAAGTTCCTGAAGTGCAGCAATCTCTTATTACAAAAATCACGGCGAACTGGTGTTCACTTTGCGGAACTTGGGGATGGACTTTTCATGAAGATATTATAGCAGACAATGATGATAAGGCGGTAATTTTAACCGCTCACTACAGTGGTGGGTTAACCTCTGATGTAGGTGCGGCTTTCCAAACTAACTTTCAGGCCAACTCCCAGCCAAGGTTTATTGTTGGAAATCAAGACCAAGCAGTTACCAGCTCTACCCTCGAAGCGAAACGCGCGCAAATTAAGGATTTAGTCGATGCAAACTATGCTTCTAGCCCAGTAGCCAATACGGGTATGGATTCCCATTTTGATGGTACGACCCTCAGCATTGCTACTAAAACCCGTTTTTTCCAAGCAACGTCTGGAGAATACTATCTTGGATTATACATTCTCGAAGATGCCGTAGTTGCGACCCAATCTGGAATTAGTGGTAATGCAAGCCACCATAGTGTCCTGCGTGCTTCTTTTTCTACTGACCATTTTGGCCAACTAATCGCTATTGGTGAAATTAATTCAGGTATGGAAATCGAGAATACATTCTCCAAGAATCTTGACCCCATGTGGAACACCTCCAATATTGAGGTCGTTGCCATTATTTGGAAAAAACAAGGAGATACTTATGAATTTGTGAATACCAATTCTACCAAAGAACTGAATAGCACATCAGCAAAAGAAACGATTAAGGCCGTTTCCAATATGAGCATTAATCCAACTATTTCCGCTACGCCTCCCATTGTTGATCTTACAGTAACGGGGGCTACAAATATCCAGCTCGACATCTTTGATCAATCGGGCAAATTAGTTTCTCAAGTTTTTAAAGGTAAGGTACAGACAGGTAATCATCAATTTGATCTATCTAACCAGCCTATTGGGAAAGGCATTTACATTGCTCGGATATTATCTGATCAGAAAGAAACGATGGCTAAGAAATTTATCATACAATAAGCTTCCAGCTTTTCCTCAGTAAAATTTGGGCTACAGCTTAAAGCTAGCCGTAGCCCAAATTTATCCAAGTATATCATCTGAATTAAGGTGTTTTTATTTATAAACCATAATTATTGTTCCCCTCTAAGCCTGCTTCAACCCAACTGGTATATCCCCCCTCAAGGTTAAAAATCCTATCTTTTTTAAAGCCACCATTTCCCATCAAGGTACAAGCCCTGATACTTCTACGACCAGTGCGACAGTAGACAAAAAAATACTGGTCTGGATCATACTGCTCCATCTCATCCCAAAAATTATCCGCTAAATAACTGACATTGACAGCACCGCTGATATGACTGTGCTCAAACTCCTCCGGCGTACGAACATCAATAAGGACAATCTTGTTAAAAGTGTTCAATTGAGCAGAAAATACCTTTGGCGGTAAATTGTTTAACCGAGCTTTGAGTAACCGCCATCGTGATGTCTTACAGGAGTTATCACCCATAGTAATTCGTTTTAATGATTTATGACAACCCGATTATAATAACTCGATTTTGTTCCGGCCCAGCATAACAATACCCGTTTTCTCAAGCTGCTTCAGCAATCTGGAAATGGCTTCCCTTGAGGCATTGAGATCAAGAGCAATTTCCTGATGTGTCGCCGTAATGATATTACTAGAAACAACAGCCGCCTTTTTCCTTAGATATCTCAACAGCCGCTCATCCATTTTTTGAAAGGCAATGCTATCAATCGTTTTAATGAGTTCCCGCATCCGGCTATCATAAGTATTCATCACAAAATTCTTCCAGCTTGGATACTGCGTCATCCAGCGATCAACGTATTCTACAGGAATAGCGATCAGTCTTGTTTTATCTTCCGAAATGGTTTTAATATCGCTTTTGCGTTGCGTCATACAACAGGAAAAAGACATGGAGCAAGTTTCGCCCGGATTCAAATAGTATAAAAACAATTCATGCCCACCTTCATCTTCACGCAAAACCTTTATGCTGCCCTCAACCACCAAAGGAACTAACCGAATGTAGCCACCGTAATTCATAATCACTTTCCCTGCCTCAAATGTCATGATACGACCATGTTTGGTGATCTCCTCTTTCAATGCAAGTTCGTTGATCTGCGGAAAATATTTTCTTAAGAGTGCTGAAATTTCCTGATGTACTATATCCATACCCATTCCTACAGTTTCATTTTGTAATTTGTAATCCTTTTACATATTGCACTTGCAATTTTCCAGACATTCAATAATCAAGGATACATCTTTCTCTTTCAAGGAATATAACATACTCCGGCCTTCTCGCTTGACACTTAATAAGCCTTTCAAACGCATGTTCTGAAGATGATGAGAAGTAAGCGATTGTTCACTACCAAGCATTTCACAAATCTGTGAAACCGAAAGTCGGGGATGTTGCTCCAATAAATGCACAATCCCTAATCGCATCGGATGCGCTACAGTTTTCAATATATAAGCAATGCGCTCCAGTTTTTCAACCAGTTCTTCATTTATAACTTTATTTGCTTCCATAATTTCAAAGATATGAACATATTTTCATTAATACAAACAAGCCAGACTTTCTTACTATTCATATATTTATTATATTTGTATGAACTTAAGTGTCTACTTAACAATATCCATAACTTTTTAAATATAAAAACTAATGAAATTCACCCAATTCAAAAGAATCACAAAACTTATATTAACACTCATCCTCATTTCCCCTCTTCAAAGTTCAGCCCAAGATTTCATGATGCAAGGCTGGTACTGGGATTATCCAAAATCCTGTGATGGGAATAGCTTTGCAGACACCCTAAATGCACAGGCAGCCGATATTGGTGCCGCAGGATTTACCTACGTGTGGCTACCGCCTTTATCAAGGGCAAGTTTCGGAAGCTGTAGCGTTGGTTATGACCCTAAAGACTTATATGATCTGGGGGAGTATGGCCTTGGCCCAACGGGTTTCGGAACACGTACGCAGGTAGATGCACTCATCAGTAGTCTTAATGCCAATGGGGTAGACGCTGTTGCAGATGTAGTCTATAATCACCGAGATGGCGGAGCACCAGAAGATAATCCTGCCGTTAGAGATTATATTACCCAATATATGGACTTTGGGAAAGCCCCTTTTCCCTCTGACCGCTTTCGCTGTATCATACCCATTGGGGGAACAAGTGGTAATGGTGCGGGAGACTATTACATTAAAATAAGCTCTAAAACGGGAGACTCAAACTATACGGGTTGGGAATACAAGGTGTACCCACAGACGTCTATAGTTGGATGGCAAAACCTGCCTCCCATTACAGAATCAGAACCCAATGGCGGTGGAGATTGTAGCCAAGGCTTTGATGAAATTCAATTGGGTATTGACATGGTTGCCACAATTGATGATCCTAGCACCTGTAGAACAGACGAATTTAAACTCACCTTGACAGCGGCAGATTTCGATCCCGCTGGTGATACCCTGTTCCTATACCTCAACAATACCGGTGGTTATTCTGACCACAGGATTTATGGCATATGGAATGCTAGTGCCGGTGCGGACATCGCCAACCAAATTGTATATCAAACTTTCACAGATTTTACGAATATGCCCAGCGGACAAGGTGCCATGAATTGGCAAAATTTCAAACCCAACTGTAACGGGCATCCAGATACGGACAAAACATCAACTTCCCTTGGCGGCGATTGGGACTGGCTATGGTTTTTTAATGATTATGACCAATACAATCCTAATACCGCAACGGTTTTATATGACTGGACAAACTGGTTGTGGACAGATGTCGGTATTCGGGGTTTGAGAATGGATGCCATAAAACATTTTCCGCCCTTTTTTGTAGGGGATTTATTGGATGATATGCATGCTAAAGGCCATAACCCAGGAATGGTGGTCGGTGAGTTTTTTGATGGTAATACAACCTTATTAAACAATTGGGTGAGTGAGGTTTACAACAATATGGAAGCCTCCACCAGTGCAGCCATTTCGGTAAAAATATTCGATTTCAATCTGCGGTTTGCCCTAAAAGATGCTTGCGACTCCTTTGGATATGATGCCCGTTACGTTTTCAATGCTGGTATCGTTAACGGTGGTGGCGGCTCTGGTTTTAATAGCGTTACCTTTGTCGGGAATCATGATTTCAGGGAAGAAGGCCAAAGTATAGAAAATGACAGGATGCTGGCCTATGCTTATATTTTAACCAACAACCAACTGGGCGTTCCTTGCGTTTTCTACCCAGATTACTATGGTATAGATATTCCGCACACCACGACCTTTTACCTCAAACCACAGATTGACCAGTTGATGCAAATTCATCAGGATTATATCTTTGGTTCAACCAGTGTCGATAATCTGAGTCGCTTTTCTACACCTTATTCGGCAACATATACAAGTGGCTACGATAACACAACCTTGATTTATCAATTATCTGGTGGTGCCGCTGGCGAAGAGGTAATTGTAGCCATTAACTTTGCTGGAGAACCATTGATTTTAGATCATGGTATCAATATGACAAATCTTGCGGAAGGTGCTATTTTTCATGATCGGGTTGGCAATGATACAAATGCTTCCACGATTATAGCAAATGGACAGATTCATGTCGAGATACCGGCTCGTTCTTATGCAGTTTATACAACAGGGGGTAATTCCTGTGTAGCAAATCTGGAATTAAACGGTTTGCCAATTGACAATGGCATATATCAGGTTTCCAATAACATTACATCCGCAGGCAGGGTAGATAACACTGGGAATGTTATCTTTAAAGCTGGTGTGGATATTGATCTAAAACCAGGATTTGAGGCAGTCCAAGGCAGTACTTTTTGTGTGGAGATTGAGGGGTGTAATTAATAACCCAAAAATTGCCCAGGATCATAAGATAATCCAATTTATCTTATGATCCTTTTTTTAATCCTCCGCCAAAACTTCCAAAATCACATCTATCACATCAAAGGACTTCACCCCTACACTCTCCTCAGCCCCACCATGAAACACCAAGCCTTTTATCGAAGCATCAAGTAGTCCTTCTACATCCTGCTCCTTACAATCAATAGCCAATAGCACAGGATATTGTTCACACAAAGATTTCACGAAATTTGCAGAGATCGGGCTTTCTCCTTCTTTAAGATTTTCCCAAGCGTAACCATTTCTACTAAAATCAAGCAAAAAGAAATCTGTATGATCCTGCCAATTTTCAAACAAACTTCTTACATCTTGCGCACTACTATCCCCATCAATTACCACCAACTTAATCCGCTCAATATCCGAAAAAGCACCCGCTGCATCTACAGTTGCAAAATTGCCCAGCAAAATTCCGTCAAGTCCCAGAAGCTCAATTCCTTTTCTAATGTCTTCCTCCTCCATCATACCGAATGCACCAACCAACTTAGGCCCAGCAACCCATTCCTTTATAGCATATAATTCCTCAGCAGAAACAGATTCCTCCTCACCAGGATAAAGATTAAAGCATAACCAATCCGCTCCCCAAGCAGCAAAATATCGAGCATCCGTGAGATTACTGACCTTATTCGCAAAAATTTGTGTTTTGAGCATTTTTTATTTAAAAATTTTGAACAAAAAATAAAAATTAAAATATTATTTTACCAAATAAGTAAACTAAAGTTTTAGATTTTTCGTTAGTTATAATGAGTTAGAAACATCACGAAACCATCCCAGATTATTCTTTTTAGAAGCTGTTTAGAATTAACTTTTGGAGATAAAAATAGACAATTTTTTGCTTAGGCTAGGCACGAAAACCGGAGTTATGCCATAGCATAATGAGGATTTTCGTAACGACGCATGAGCAGAAAAGGGGCATTTTTAGCCCGAAGTGTTAAATCTAAACAGCTTCTCGTAAAACTGTGTGCAAAAAATTATCCCCCGATAAAGTAATATGTTAAGTGTGTGTTTATTACTTTTATCCTATTAGCGGCACCTTACACCGCAAAGATACCAGAGTTTTACAAAAAGATAACCAAATCACGTTTTATGAAGAAGAGCCATTACTTCGAACAAGTTTATGAAGTAACCCGACAAATCCCAGCAGGAAGGGTAAGTACTTATGGAGCCATTGCCGATTTCCTGGCTCTGGGTTCGGCCAGAATGGTTGGCTGGGCTTTAAATAAAAGTTTTTCGGCCGAAGATGTTCCGGCGCATCGGGTCGTAAACAGGAAAGGTGAACTCTCAGGACGCATTCATTTTCCTTCCCCAACGATGATGGAGGAGCTTTTAGAAAATGAAGGTATAAAAATTGTAGATCACAAAGTATGTGATTTCAAAAAGCTCCTGTGGAAACCTGCCGAAGAATTATTATAATCCTCACAAGCTCATAACAGAGCCGCGAGACAAATAAAAGGCATGTTATGATTTGGAAAATTTTAAGAAACAGTTTTTTTGCCATATTGGCCATCTTACTTTTCAGCAATGGCAAAGATGAACCAGATATTATCTACTGGTCTGGAGAACACAAATTAACCTGGGATAGCTTTGAGGGAATTCCTCGCTACGATTATCCCGACATTTCTGCCCTGACATCCTCAGGAATTATGCATTATAAAGGTTGTAAAGACGGAAAAATCATTTTCAAAGTAAATGCTTATTTTGAAAAGAAGGAATCTTGGGTCAAAAATGTGGCTAGAACGTCTCACCACCTTGCCCATGAGCAACTTCATTTCGATATTACAGAATTACATGCTCGAAAATTGAAGAAAGCACTTAAAGAACGGAATTTTCGCTGTGATCAGGAAACCGAGTTTGAGCAATTTGTAAGTTATTATCTCGAAAACTGGAATAACGATCAGCATGCCTACGATCTGCTTTCTCGCCATAGTTTGGATACTTTAGCCCAAACGGACTGGTTTTATAGGGTTGCTATGGAACTTTCGTTGTTGAAAGATATGGAATAAAGGATGTTATACTTCTGTTAATCAAGGCTGGAAAATTAGGATTAAGGATTCTATTGTTTATTTTTGGGGTAAATAGTTTTTCGTTAAAATATTTTACTAACCAAAATAAATTTTATATGAACTCAAAAATCCTGCCCGCTATGCTTTTTTGCATTTGTTTTGTATCTTTAAGCTTACTGGCTCAAACATCTCCCATTGGCATCTGGAAAACCATCGACGATGATACCGGAGAAGCCAAGTCCCATGTCGAGATTTATGAGAAAGATGGTAAGCTTTACGGTAAGGTCGTCAAGCTTTTGCTCAGACCTGCTGATACCATTTGCGAAAAATGCCCTGGGAAAAAGAAAAACACTCCCGTTGTTGGGCTTCATATTATAGAAGACCTAAAACCTTATGATAACTATTGGCAAAAAGGAACTATCCTCGACCCAGAAAATGGAAAAGAATATGGTTGCAGTATTTGGTTTGAGGATGGTAAGGCCGACGAATTGAAAGTTAGAGGAAAACATTGGACAGGACTCTACAGAACACAAACATGGTACAAGGCAGAATAAGTCGAAATTCCTTGTTTTTTCGTGTTCCTTAAAAAAAATAATGGCCTGTGCAATATTTGCGCGGGCTTTTTAGTTTTAAAGGTGAATTTTAAAGAACATTTATAATTACTTCAAATACTTTATATGAATCAAGAATTTACACAGAATCAACTTATCCGTTTTATTTATCAGGAAACTTCCACAGTCGAATCAATGGTCATTAATGAAGCCATTCAGGAAGATATCCACTTGCGTAGAAATCACAAAAGACTCTATGAAGGCTACAAGCAAATGCCTAAAGCCACATTCAGTCCAAGTGATGCCGCCATCCAAAACATTCTCCGTTATAGCAAAGAAACTGCGGTGCAAGCGCATTAATACATTTAAAACATCGGGTAAGAGGCCCTTTAGATACTTTCCTGTGTCTAAAGGGCTTTTTTTATAAGCCCACCTGACATTTATAAAAACTAATTTGTAACAGAATTGCCGTTCTTACGTAGAATAAAAAATATAACTTTTATGATTACAAATTTTAAAAAAATACAAATATAAACCTTTACAATTATTACACTTTAAATATTTTATAAAAAAAATGTAATTTTTTGAGTGATAAAATTTGTTTTGTTAATCAAATTATTTATATTTGCAGTAGGTTTTTGCTAATGCAGTTTAATTTTCAATTTTCTAACAAAAAAACAGTATAAGATGTCAAAGGAACAAGAAGCAAAAAATAAAGCACTAAAACTTACGCTTGACCGCCTCGAAAAAACTTACGGAAAAGGCACCGTAATGAAACTTGGTGATCAGCAGGTCGTGGAAGCAGAGACTATCCCAACGGGTTCGCTTGGGTTAGATATCGCATTAGGGATTGGCGGATTCCCCAAAGGTCGTATTGTTGAAATTTTCGGCCCTGAATCATCTGGGAAGACGACGCTTGCTATCCATGCCATAGCAGAATGTCAACGACAAGGCGGAACCGCTGCGTTTATTGATGCAGAGCACGCTTTTGATCGTTTTTACGCAGAGGCATTAGGTGTTGATACAGAAAATCTGTTGATCGCACAGCCGGATAATGGAGAGCAAGCACTTGAAATTACAGAAAACCTCATCCGCTCCGGCGCTATCGACATCATCGTGATTGATTCTGTTGCGGCACTGGTTCCAAGAAGTGAGATAGAAGGCGAAATGGGGGATTCCAAAATGGGCTTACAGGCACGCTTGATGTCTCAGGCTATGCGTAAACTCACTGGAACTATCGGCAGAACAGGTAGCTGCTGTATTTTCATCAATCAACTTCGTGAAAAAATCGGAGTAATGTTTGGGAACCCAGAAACTACCACTGGAGGAAATGCATTGAAGTTTTATGCTTCTATGCGGTTAGACATCCGTAGAAGTGGTTCTGCTATCAAAGATAAAGAAGGGAATGTCGTTGGTAATCATGTAAAAGTAAAAGTTGTTAAAAATAAACTAGCTCCTCCATTCCGTATTGCATTGTTTGATATTATGTATGGAGAGGGGATTTCCAAAACTGGGGAAATCATTGATGTAGGAGTCGAGCTGGACATTATTGGCAAAAGTGGTAGCTGGTTCAGTTATAACGGTGCCAAAATTGCCCAAGGAAGAGAATCGGCCAAGCAGTTTTTAGTAGACAATCCAGAAGTAGCCGAGGAACTGGAAAAGAAAATCAAGGATAGATTAACAGGAAAAGCTGAAGAGGAGGATCCTGCAAAAGCAGAGGTAGAGGCAGCAAAATCTGGCAAAACGCTAGAACTGGAAGTCACCACAAAGAAGAGTAAAAATGGTAAAGCCAAATAAAAGTAAAGCTGATGCTTTGCCAACAAAGTTCTCAATAAAATGAGTCCCATCGGGACGGCATATCATTGCCAGTCATAAAATGGCTGGAACGTGAAGTTTAAAAACATTCAGCTATTGAGAATTTACAAAGCAGTACAATTTTACCGAAATTAGGCATATCCTGAGAAAATATGCGTTTTCCTTTTTTTAAGATAAGTTTGTTTTGTTTTTAGAAGAGGCTCCACCTGGAGCCTCTTTTTAGTTAAAAAAGGTCATTTCACACTGCTATAAAGCATATTTTATATTTTTTTATAGCAAAGCAGGAAAAAACACATTAAAATTAGCACTATTTTAGATATAAAAACATAATTTACTTCCCAATAAAAGCACCCTAATTTCAGTTATACTCATATGGTTCATTATAAAACAAAAGAAGATCAAGAAAAAATTAAACGTAAGGCAAGAAGGTATGCCCTACTACTGCTCTTGTTACTCTTACTGATCTTATTCCTTCCTTTCTTCAGTAGTAAACTCCAGACCCAACAGAAATACAATGAGGTCATTACTGTAAAATTTGAAGAAGATTTCCAACAGTTTAAAGATACAAAATCTTCTGCCGCAAAATCTTCTGCACGCCCCTCTGCAAAAACAGAAGAGTTGAAAGTAGAAGAACAGGAACCAACCGTCACGGAACCAGAGCCAGAGGTCAAGCCGGAACCAGAGCCTAAACCCAAAAGGAATCCCGCCCCTAAGGTGGAAGCGATCTCCAGAGCAGAAAGTAAACCCTTACTTACAACTCCTGAACCTAATTTAAGCCTACCCGCTGTTATTGGGAAGATTTCTGAGAACGCGAAAGTTCAAACGGTTTCCCAAGAAGTTACCGAAGTAACAGAAGAATTATCCGATGATTTTGCAGAAGAGATTGCCAGTTTTTTCAAAAAAGCTAAAAAATCTTCTTCCTCTTCTGGGAAAAGTAAGACACCAAGTTCCGGTAAAAAATCAGATGCTGGAGAAGGGGATGCTGGAAGTTCAGATGAAGGGGATGCAAAATCCGATGGAAAAGGAGAATCTGGGGATTCTGGCGATGATTTTGATGGAGATGGCTTACTCACCAGAAAGGTTATCCACAGGGCAAACCTCAATAATCTCATCAAAGAAACTGGAAAGATCGTCATTAACCTTTGTGTAAACAGAGATGGAAAGGTCATCTTTTCACAGGCTGATAAGAAGAACTCTACAATCGCAGATCCTGTATTACTCAAAAAAGCAGAATCTACGGCCTCTAAATATCGCTATGAGAAAGATTACACGGTTGCGGAAAAACAATGTGGGAAATTATCCTTTGTCGTAACTATTAAGAAATAATCGTTTTCAGGACTCGTATGAATTGGCCGTATTTTCAATTGTTGGAGATACGGCCAATTCATTAAAAAAATATAACACCTATTTTCTGATAATATTCTGTCCAATATCAGATAAAACATACCATACCCCATCTCTCGAATTTTATTTTTT
>JAHDGC010000096.1 GCA_020627865.1 Saprospiraceae bacterium
TTGTTTCCATAATTATTGATAATCCAATAACCTTGTGCAGGTATTGTTGGAAGTCCGGGTGCTTCATCCGGTAAAACGTTTAGGCGAAAGCCGACCAATTCTCCATCAGGATAAATACCCGTTTCCGGGAACGTCAGGCGGATACCTGTATTGCTAAAATGATACAGGCCGCCACTGTTGACATCAAGCCTGTGACTATATCCGGCACCTACCGGACAAGTGGAGTTTACCAAACTGGCACCGGCCTCTAAACTCCCATGATGGAATTTTGCTTTGTCAAAAATGAGCGTATCACTTTCGTTGAACTGGTAATAAGCCCGCAAGGAATTATCCTGAACCTTATCCAAGGTTAGATGCCGCAACTCCCGTATTTCTTCCTGCGTAAGTGCCTTGTTCCAAATAGAGAGTTCTTCAATCATCCCTTTAAAATGATCATCAATATTGCCACTCCGGTGCCTTGCCCCGATCAACAAATCCCGACCAATACTTCCGGTACCGCCGGGCATATCTACATTGCCATCCAACAGGCCATTTACATAAACCTTTAATTGTGCGCCATCATAAGTTGTGGCAACATGGTACCATTGATCGGGTAAAATATCTGTAGCGCCCGTTGCGGTATAAGGCCAAACTTCTCTCGTTGTAATCAGTCGTCCGCCTTCTATTCCAAATTGAAATTGTCCGGCAACATAACGATCATATCTTGATAAAATAAAGCCCGTCATGTTGGCCTCACTTGGTTTAATCCATGCCATAAACGTGAAGGGTTCATTGTCTTTGAAATTTAATGCTTCGGGTCTACCAAGATTAACGTAGCCGGAAACATTGGGTTGGAGTGCCTTGCCCGGAATGGTATCCATCTTGCAATCCGAGGCATAAACGGTGACAAGATCGGTAAGTGTCCAACTATCGGAACCATAGGCATCTGTGATGGTGAGGGAGGCCGAGTAAGTCCCCGGTTCGGGGAAAACAACGACCGGATTTTCTACCGTCGAACTTTCCGGAATGCCGCCTGGAAAAGACCATGCCCAGGATCGACCATTTTCAGAAACGTAAGACAAATCTTTGAAGTAAAAACTATCCCTGACACAATCCGTGCTGGCTTTATCAACAGCAATTTTAGCTACCGGAGGCGCATTTTCAAACAGGTCAACCTGATAGGCACCGCTGTAAGTTCCCATCCGCAATTTCTGTTTGGTATAATTGGGGTAAAGGTATCCGCAGCGCGTTGCTACCGGCAAATTATTGTTATAAAATTGCCAATCCCCAGAGGTATTGTTGCGATAATAAACGGTATTGCTTGTCCCGATATAAAGGCCACCATCTGTTCCTTGATGATAACTGATGTCCAGCACATAAGCATCATCAAGACCGTTTCCGGTAATGTTGTTCCAGTTGGTACCGCCATCCATTGTTTCAAAAACTTTATAATCGGTGCCGCCACCAACAAGGGCGAGCCATAATTTATTTTCGTCGCGGTGGTCAATGTCAATCAATTTATTTCTGTTATTCAAATTTCCAACAGTAGCATCCTGTGGGGTAACATCCGTCCAATTTTGGCCAGCATCCGATGTTCGCCATATGCGAACTTTGTCCGAAGGCTCATCATTGTGCACCACATAAATAACATCAGGATTAGTACGTGCAATCTTTACCCGATATATCAACCCCGTTCCAAAATCATGCACCAAAGAAAAAGTAGCACCATTGTCTTCCGTTTTCCAAAGGGCAGAACCCGAAGGGGAATAAAAATGATTGTAATAACGCGGATCCCATTCGTAGTTGCCATACCTGCCTGGGGAACCGTTGGCATTCCAACTTTTACTATTGTCAAAAGGCAACCATTTCCAGTACATCGTTCTGTCTCGAACTTCTAACATGCCGCCGCCTTCAAACATTACTTTCCCGTCAGCAATATGGACTAAGCCTCTGGTGGCATCTCCTGCACCTCCGGCAAACCAACCGCCCCTGCCATTTTTCCCTTTTAAAAAATTGTCATTATAATGTAACAAGGTGCCGTTGTGATAAGCCCCACCGATCATGGCATCTTCCTTATAGCTCGAACCAAAGCCCCAAAATTCCGTTCCCTGTATGCCATGCATTCTTGGTGCAATGGTATCGCCTTGTGTGGAGGAATAATACAGGCCGCCATCTGAGGCCACCCACATGTCCACATTTGTACCATTTTGGAAAAATTTTACATCGTGTACATCCGCATGGGTATACCTTGTTTTAGTGTTGGCGCCAACCCATGTGACCCAATGGCCGTTTGTCTCCCAATTGATGCCGCCATCTTCGGAACGGTTGACGCTGATGCCCGCGGCAAAAATTTTATCTGGATCAGTTGGGGAAACATCTAGTGCAAGATCGTAATAATATTGGCCACCATTTTCAGAACCATCAAAAGCATAGCCCACAATATTTTTGTTATCAATAGAAGCGATGCCGCCCGGTTCCGTTCCGCAACAAGTATAGCTGAAACTTTCGCCAGCATCCGTACTTTTGTAAAAACCATATAAGCCAGAACCGCCGTTTGCATTGCCCGTTGCCAGAACATAGATGTTATTGGGAGCCGCAGGGGAAACCGACATTTCGATTCGTTTTTGTTCTTCGGAACCTGTCATTTCAGGAACAATACAGTTGATTTGATTTCCGCTTGTCCAGTTTGTCGTGCCGTTGATATTTCCATTGTTATTACCCGTAGCATCTGTCAAAATATTTCCGCTGCCTTCATTGGCTTCCCAATAATGGAGTAGGGATGCATAATTCGGGTGTGTATTGTTGATTGATGTGCAACGAAAAGCATTCAGGGTAGCTTCCTCCAATACGGTATTCCATATTCGGATGTCACTAAGTTCCCCATGGAAAGAAGCACCATAAGTGAGCGTGCCATCTTGCCCGATACCAAGTGCCAACAAAGGATCAACATCTGTCGAGATTGTGGTGGCTGTACTGGCGACCAATCCGCCATCTTGATAAAGGCGAAGTTCTCCGGTTGCGGAATAGCTTACGGCAAGGTGATGCCATTGGTTATCGTTGATGGTGCCGCCATTGAGATCCATCCGGTTACTGCCATCTCCGATGTTAAATTTCCAAGAGGAACCATTTGTATTTCCGGCAAGGATGAAACCTTTGTAATACCCGGAGTTCCAATTTTTATTGGCAATAATTGCAGGATCGCTTGACCACCCCGAAGACTTTACCCGTAACTCAATAGTGAAATCGGGATAGCTTGCATTGCCTAATGGAACATTGGCCGTACTGACATAATTACCATTTAAGGCAAGGGCATTGTAACTTCCCGAAGAGGTATGCGATGCAACACCCGGCCAACCATTTGGTTTTAAAACAAAACTTACACCATCATCTGTAGATTTATAAAATTCGGTTCGGTTTCCATTGAGCTTCGCCGTGTATACGATGTTTGAGCTTGTGGGGTGAAATTCTATTTCCATAAAATTTCCACCTGAAATAAGTGTCCAAGAAGCTCCGGCATCTGCTGTTCTATACAAACCATAATCCGTTGCGGCCAACAAAACAAGATTGTTACTCGGATGCATTTTTAAATCACGCACCCATCCAAACCATTGACCATTTCCCGTTTCTGAAAAGCTGGCAGCCGCATCGGTAGATTTCCAAATTCTGCTTCCTCCGGCAAAGTATAAGGTGTTATCATTGGTGAAATCAATTTCAATGGAATAAACCGAGTTGAGGTAAAGATTTTTACCGACCCTTTCCCAACTCAACCCTTTATCGGTAGATTTCCAAATGCCCGCAGAAGCTGTTCCGGCATAAACGATGTCAGGATTGCTTTTGGCTTGTTCAACGGTATACACATGGGCCGAACCGGGCGACTGTACGCTGAGGTTCATCGTTGCTTCATGGTCATATTCCCAAGGGCCGATTTCTTCCCATGCAGGATTATTGTTGTGGATTTGCCTGTATTGTTTTATTCTACTCAGGTAATTTTGCTTTTGTTGTTCTTGTTCTGCTTTTGTTGGTAGGATGACGATCCCTTTATCATTCCTATACTGAAGGTTTTCTTTTTTCCAACGCTTGTAATATTGGGTATACTGATTTTTTTTAAAAGGATTCGTTTCGTAGTATTTTTGATAAGCTTTTTCCACGGCTTTGGCATCGGGAAATTCCTGATACAATAGTTTTACCCATTGCGGGAGGTTGGGATCGTTGGCATTGTATTGCCCTTCAGTTTGTGCAAAAATATGGCTGACCATAACAAATAAAAACAAAAAGATACTATTCCGTTTCATGGAAAAAAGATTTATTGGTGATTGGAAATATTAGAGAAGGAAAGATACGATTTTTTTGTAAAACATAATAATGTTGTTGCGTTATAGGCAAACGTATAGAACATGTTGAGTGTTGTGAGGGTGGAAGTTTTCTGATGGATGAAGAAGAGGAGCGTATGATTTTTCATTTTTTCCTTTAATTTTTCTATTTTGCAACATAATCCGAATACAAACAGGAAAAAGCAATTATGTCGATGAAGAAGCAATTAAAAATAGGATTTTCGGACTACCGCCATACCATAGAAGAAAATGGGTATATCATTGATAAGACTTTATTGATTAAAGAAGTCATTGATAATGGGCACCAAGTGATTCTTGCTCCGAGGCCGAGGCGTTTTGGCAAGACTTTTAATCTGTCGATGTTACGCTATTTTTTTGATGCTTCGAAGCTTAAAATTTAAGCTCTACATTTTTCAAACAAGTTTTCAAGTATAAAGGCAAATTTGCAAAATTATTTTTACTAATATCCAATTTTTCCAGATTCTTTAGTTTGCAAAAAGAGGATGGAATTGTTTGTAAATTATTTTCCCTTACAATTATTCGGGTCAATTCTTTTAGTGAGCCAATGGAACTTGGTAGCTTTCGGATGTCATTTTGATGAATGAACAATGATTTTAGTTTTTTCAACTTACTTATGGAACTTGGAATTGATTTTAGTTGATTACCATGTATTAATAATTCCTCCATTTCTGAAAAACTAAGAATGACACTTGGGAATTTTTTGAATTTATTATAACTAATATTCAAACTTTTAAGTCTTACCAGATTCCGAATACTTTTTGGTAAGGTCGTTAATTGACTTTGGGGGCAAGAAAAGCGTTCTAAATATTTTAATCTACCGATTTTATCTGGAATTTCAGTCATTGCATTTACATGTACATGTAGTGATTTCAAATGCTTTATTCGGAAAATACTTTTTGGAATTTCTGTTAGTCCAATATGAAGACTAAGCTCTTCCAGTTTTTTTAATTGATTAAATTTGGGTAATGTTTTTACATTGAATTTATCCAAGCTTTTTATCTTGGACTGCCCGATCCAAAGTAATTGTAGATTTTTCAATTTTCTAAATGATTCTGGGAGGTCAATAATGTCGATATCTGAAATTTTTAAAGATTTTAATCGCTTTAATTTGCCGAAGTTATCAGGTAATTTTTTAAGTGGGTTCTCCGTTACTTGCAGTATTTCCATGCGCTCACATAAACCTATTGTTGACGGTAATTCCGTAAGTTCGTTATGAGACAAGAAGAGTTGAGAGAGGTTTTTCAAATTCCCCATTAAATCTGGTAATTTAGTCAATTTGTTTTTAGATAAAGTCAAAACCTTTAGTTTGGATAATTGGCTAAATGATTCAGGTAATACCGTCAATTCATTTTTGTAGAGGTTTAATGTTTCTAAGGCGGATAGTTTCCCTATTTCAGGAGATATTTCCCGAATCTTATTAGATGCAATTCTTAATACTTTTAATTTAGTTAACTTCGAAATATCATCAGGGATCAGTTCTATTTGATTCCTATTTAATTCCAGCCATTCTAAATTGCTGCACCTAAATATAACTTCAGGAAAACTTTTTAAATTTTGATCATCCAAAACAAGAGAATAGACATCGGTGGGGTTCATCGCAACCTCCTCAAGATTTGTAAATGTTTTCTTTTGAGAAAACAAAATGTTTGCAAAACCAATTAATAAAAATAGCGTAAATATTTTTTTCATGATATGTATTTAAGTAAGATTATCTACTTTTTACCCGAAAATTTAACAACATTCCTACAAGGATCAAAAATATCCCTAGCAAGCTCAGTGGGGTATACGTTTCTCCAAAGAAAAACAAGCCTGTAAGCACGGCAAAAACAGCCTCCAAATACTTGAACGGTGCAATCTTGGAGGTAGCGCTAATTTGAAAAGCCTTGGTCATAAACAATTGCGCCAAGAAGCCCAATACCCCAATGCAAGCAATCAGCCACCACTCCAAACCAATCGGATTTTGCCACGCCGGAATGGCTAAAAACCCCGTTACACACATCGCACAGAACATGAAATAATTGATAATTACAACAGGATGTTCGCGAGTGCCGATATACTGAATGATGACATAAACGGCTCCACTCAAACAAGCTGCTGCCAAAATATAAGCCAATCCAATTCCCCCAACATTGGGATCAAAACCTTTTAGTAACAAAACACCTGCAAATGCCATAAAGAAGAAAAACCATTGGATCGGTTTGATTTTTTCTTTTAAAAAAAGAACGGCTAAAATGGCGGCAAAGATAGGAGACAAATAACGCAAACTGATAGTCGTTCCAAAAGGTAGTTCCTTGAGGGCGAGAAAAAATAAGGTCATCGCAGTAGTGCCAACGATGCCCCGAAAGACAAGCAGCTTCCGGTGTTGCCCCTTGATGTCAATCCCTTTGAATAACAAATAAGTTATACAAAGGATGAAGGTTCCCGTTGCCCTGAAGAAAACCAGCTCAAATGCACTAAAGCGATCTATGTACTTGATGATGGCATTCATGATAGTGAAAGACAGGGCGCTGATGAGCATGTATTGGGCAGCTCGGAGGGTGTGGTTACCCTTATTTTCGCCACTCACACTCGCGCTCCAAACAATAAACTTCCGATTCGTACCATCGTGCTGCCTTCCTCTACTGCCAGTGCATAATCTCCAGACATGCCCATAGAAATTTCTCGGAAATCTGCATCCTCAGCAAAGTAGTTCGTTTTGATATGATCGTATATTTTTTTCAATTTTTGAAACTCTGCCCTGACCTGTATTTTATCATCCGTAAAAGTTGCCATCCCCATTACCCCACAAGGCTTCGTATGACTCAATTGTTTAAAAGTCTCAGTTTGTAGCATCTCTTCGGCTTGTGCCAAACTAAATCCCGTTTTGCTTTGCTCTGTGGCGATATGAAATTGTAGTAGGTATTTGATACACCGATCATGTTGGGCAGCCCTTTTGTTGATCTCTTCCAATAAGTTTAAGCTATCCACCGAATGAATCATTTGCACAAAAGGAGCGATGTATTTTACCTTATTGGTTTGCATATGCCCAATCATATGCCACTCGATGTCCTTGGGCATTTGCTCGTATTTTTGCTGCATTTCTTGTGCGCGATTTTCACCGAATACCCGTTGCCCCTGTTCGTACAAAGCCATGATTTTTTCAACGGGTTTTGTTTTCGAAACCGCAACGAGCGTAACTTGCTTAGGGGTAAGTTCATTTATTAATTGTGCTAACATAAATGTTTTGTGAATTTATGGTTAATATCTTTGCTTTAAATGCACAACTTCCGACTTTAAGGAATACCAAGCCGGAAGTTGTGATCTTTATTAATTTTTAAAATAAGGTGGGGATGGTCTTTTACTTAACTCATACTTTCCCATCTTGCAGCAAATATAAGAAATGTTCATAACGATACCCCAAATATTTTTCTGCTCTTTTTAATAATTCTGTATCCGTTGGACAATCGGGGTATTTTTTACCAATATCAGATTGTCGGAAAAGCGGGAATAAACTGGTGATGGTTAGGATATAAAACAGGTCATGTTCCATCTTATAAGTTTTCCTACGCACCCGATCCCATTTGAGGTTATATATTTCATCTCGGTACCTTTTTAGTTGAAACCAATGTGGAATAAAACTATTGTAAAGCCTACGGGAGATTTTTTCGAGTTCTTCTTGAGGTGCATCTGGGAAGTAATTGCTAATAATCTGAAGAATTGGATTATACTTTAAAACATTTGTAAGGGTGTATTTTTCGACAATGGTTGGGTAGGCAAGTTTTGCTGTAGAGCGATAAATCACTGTAGCCAAATCACGCATGGCCTCAAGGGATTTCCGAAATCTTGGCAAGTCATCCTTTTCCATCAAGCGAGAAGAATCCAAGTCAATAAAAAGCAATTCGTCGGTTTCGTAGCTGTACTGGAAATTACTCCATTCGCTAGAGTACCGGTAAAATCCGGCCATGCTAAACTGCTTGATCATCTGGCCCATTCGGCCTGCAATAATATTGATAACCTTCAACCTTGTTTCCTCATCCGAAGGGTCACCACTAACCCCTAATGTAGCCTGCATGTTATCATAATAAGCATCTGCTTCTTGATTTTCACCTCTTCGTATAGCAGCGCTGTAGAGTGCTTGTGATGCTCGTAGTGGGGAAGTACTTACAGAAAGCGTAAGGACGGCTCCCATTGGTTTGCCCTCGAATTGAAATTCCTCTCCATATTTGATAACAGCCAGTGGGACAATTGTTGGGATGCCGACCGATAACATTTCTTTTGCAACATTGTATTCTGCTATAGCTCTTTCATGTAAAATTCCTCCAATGGGGCTAGGACGACTGTAGGCAAATTTATAATGTCCATCATCGGCAATGCCAAAATGTGGATAAGTAATCAAGTCATCCCAAACCGTTGTCGTAGGGTAAGACGGTTCATGGCTGTAGGCTTCGGAAATGATACCGGAGTACTTTTTATCCGATGGTGGATTGTATAGCCCAACACCTTTTAGTTTTGCCGCACGGAAGGTATAATCAGGATTTGACTTGAGGGTAATGGTTTCCTCAATGGGTTCCCAAGCAACCCTTCCCGGAGCTTTGAACATGGGGACACGGTTGTCCCAGCTGGCTATGGCCAACAGGCGATTTAATTCTTTTTGTGAAATGTTGACCCCATCATAAACATGGGTGACTTCATAGGTCAGGGCTTTTTGTATGGTTGTTGAATTCATTTTAAATAGGTGTTTTAAAATCCGTAAATTGTTTTTTTGTAAAAGGATAATTTACAAAACCTGATAGACAAAACTTTTAAAGAGTAAATCTGGTTTTGATGTTGGGAAACCTTTAAAAGGATTACTTTCTTCAATTAATATCCATTGCTCGGCTTGTTCCAGCAAATTCATTTTTGTCCTAAATACGCCTCGTGGTGTGATCTCATTTTCTCTCATGGTAAATAATATGTAGCCATTGGGCTTTGTGGCGCGGATTAACTCTTCGAAGGCATGCGGTGGTGCATGTGTCGGGCCAAATGTTCCTATGGCGATCATGGCATCGTAGGTATTGTCAGGAAGTTGCAGCGTTGTCCCGAGTGTTTCTAAATAGTACGCCTGATAAATATTTTTGGCCTTTGCTACTTCAAGCATACCTTTCGAGATGTCTAATGCTTCTATTGTGGTATATCCTGCTTTTTTTAACAACATACCTACGATTCCAGTTCCACTTCCGACATCTAGCACTTTACTTTGAGGGGCTACATACTTTGTGAAAATATTTACTGCAATTTGAGGAACCCGATAGTTCATTTTGTTCAGCAAGTCATTATCATAATCGCTTGCCCAATCATCGTAGGTTTGCTTTAATTCACGAATAGAGTTGAAGCTGTTCTCTTTCAAGGGGTTCTTTTCTGCGGACATGATGTTTTTATTTAAACAGGTTTGATAACCGCTACCATGACTTCACTATCATGCTTGAAAGGCCCTAACTGAAAATCACCATAAACTTTTGTAATTGTCAAGCCACAAGCTTCTAGTAATAATTTAAATTCTCCAAATAAGAAAAAACGGCTTTTCCAAAGCACAACCTGTTCCTCTTCAAACTGTCCATCTTTGCTATACGTCCTGTAATGGCGGTATTGTTCCATGAGTTGGGTCGAAGCATCGAAATGGGTGGTCGTCCACATCTGTTTGGTCTTACCGGTTTTTTCGTCTACAAATTGTTTTTCTTTTCGCATAACATTGTCATTGGCTAACCAGTGTTCCTCCATAGCCTCTTGCCAAGTTGGTAAATCTATAACAATAGTGCCGCCATCTGCGAGGTGTTTTTTTAAGGAACGAAGGCAAGACTTTTGATCTTCCGGTGTCAAGAGATAAACAAAACTAGCGAAAGGAATGCAAACGAAGGAGAACTTTTGGCCCAAGTCAAAATCTCGCATGTCGGCATGATGCAGCATGATATTGTCCTGTATCTCCGTTGGAAAATGCGGCAGTTTTTGTCGGAATTCTTCCAGCATTTTTTCGGAGTAATCAATACCATGTACCGTCTTTCCTTGCTTGGCCCAAGGAATGGCGAGCCGCCCTGTTCCAACACCGCATTCTAGAATCGTATCATGTCCTTCAGTTAGAATACGATACATTTCTACATCTTTGTCTGTGTTTTGATAAAGCCAGTCGTACCAACTCGGTTTGTTGGGGACTTGTGGGAATACATCAGTCATGTTGTTTTTTTATAATGATAAATATGAAATTTGCCCTTCTTTTTTTATTCGGTGAATTGCCGCGTCAAAGGCGGAGATGGTTTTGGTAATATCTGCTTCGTTATGCGCGACAGAGATGACACTACTAAGTGAGATATCAACTCCTTGAAGGAGCAGAGTCTTGCGTAGTAAGTGTGCTAAATCCTTGTCCCCTCTTTTTAAGAGCTTTTTGTAATCAAATTGTTGAGCAGAAAAAGCACTGGCGGGTAGATCATGCACGCCATGTCCAATTAAAAACTTGATACAAGAGAACTGGCCATAAACCACCCAATCTAATTGATGCTGGGTGAAAAGGTTATTCAATCCATCCCGCAATTTTTGGGCAATGTCATTGATGTGTGGATAAGGATTTTTTTGTTTGATAAGGTTGAGCATGGCAATGCCGGAAGATGCAGATAGCGGGTTAGCACTGAACGTTCCGTAATGGGCAATTTTTTTCTGATTTGATCCCCGAAGTTTTTCATCGTTGGAAATGAGATTCATGATTTCTTTCCGGCCGACAATAGCACCACCGGGTAAACCGCCCGTTAAAATTTTCCCCAAAGTTGTAAGGTCAGGTTTTATATTATAGAAGGCTTGGCAACTTCCATCGGTTACTCGGAAACCCGTAATTACTTCGTCGAAAATTAATACAACATCATATTTTTCCGTTATGATCCGGAGCTGTTTGAGAAATTCCCCGTCAAGGGGAACAACCCCCGAACAAGGACCTGTTGGCTCAAGTATAATACAGGCAATATTAGGATCGTTACTCAGGTAGTGCTCAACCAATTCAATATCATTCGGTGGGCAAATAATTCTGTTGTCTATCTCTCGCATGTTATCTTTTATGGCATGCGTAGGATAAATAGGGTAGAGCCAACCGTGATAATGACCTTCAAATAAAAGTACCTTATTTTTTCCGGTAAAAGCACGGGATAGACGTACAGCTTGTTGATTGGCTTCTGTTCCAGAATTGGTGAAGCGGATACGTTCGGCACTGGGTATGAATGCAGGAATTAATTTTGCCCATTCAATTTCCAACGGATGGCAAGCGCCAAAATGGGTGCCTTTTTGTATTTGTTTTGTTACAGAAGAGACAATTGCTGGTGGATTATGACCAAAAAGTAAGGCGCCATGACCACACCAGTAGTCGATAAATTCTTGACCGTTTAAACCCCATTTTCGGGAACCATTCGCATGCGTGACATATACCGGGTGGGGCAACATATAGCGACTGTCACTATTAATACCGTCGGGGAGCAATGTTGCTGCTTCCGTTGCCAGTATTCCATCTTTGTGGAAACGTTCTCGATATGCGTCTTGGATGCTTTTCATCTGGCGTAAGTTGTTTTAAGTATTTTTTAAAATAAACTCACTGACTTTCCACCATCAAGCATAATCGCCTGCCCAGTAACATACCCTGCATTTTTACTGCAAAGAAAAGTGACGACATCTGCTAAATCCTCAGGTTCTCCAATTCGACCAACACGGGTAATGCTTCCTTTTTCTGTCTCGATTGCTGCAACCGTTTTCCCAGATTGTTCTGCCCACTTGGAAAGCAGCCGTTCGCCAAGTGGTGTTCTGAATAAACTGGGGCATACCGTATTGACAAGAATCCCGTCTCCTCCAAATTCTTGCGAAAGGCATTTGCTGAAAGCTGCCAATGCTGTCCTAAAAACACTGGAAATCATGTATTTCGCACTGGGTTCTTTGATGACATAGCTACTGATATTAACAATACGTCCCCATTTATTTTTTTGCATATGAGGGATAACGAGCTGACACAATTCGACTGATGGGAACAATATATTTTCAAATCCCAGTTTCCAATCTTTATTCTCCAATTCGAGCAGTCCTCCATGCGAAGGGTGGCCCACATTGGTGATTAAAATATCTATAGACCCGAATGTCGCTATGCTTTTTGAAACAAGATTTTTCCGATCTGCACTATCGTTTAGGTTGCAGGCAATTGGCAATACCTCCGTGCCTGTTTTTGCCCTGATGTCTTCGGCAGCCTCTTTTAAATTATCGGGATTCCGAGAGCAAATCACCACCTTGACACCTTCTCTTCCTAATGCTTCTGCACATGCTTTTCCCAATCCTTTACTGGCTGCACAAATGATCGCTACTTTTCCTGTTAGTTGAAAATCCATATTGGGTTTTATAATTGTTATTTGATAATATAAATTAATTTCTCATTACACACTCCCTGTTTTTCCGCCATCCACCACCAAGTTAATCCCATTGACAAAAGAAGCCAAGGGTGAAGCGATAAAGGCAACAACATTGGCAATCTCCCTCGGATCAGCAAGCCTACCTAAAGGCACCTTGCTGTGCAAGACTTTATAAACCTCCTCGACACTTCGGCCTGATTTTTTGGCTTTCCCTTCAATGATGCCTCGCAATTCTTTGGTATCGGTAGGGCCTGGGAGAATACAATTTACCGTGATCCCGTTGCCCAGTTCATTGGCCAGTGTTTTTGACCAATTGGATATGGCACCACGTATGGTGTTGGAAATGCCCATGTTGGGTAATGGTTGTTTTGCCGCATTGGACGTAATGTTGATAATGCGGCCATAACTATTTGCACGCATATCTGGAACGACAAGTTGAGCCAATAGATGAAAACAAACCAAATGTTGACTCATATACTTCAACAATACTGTTCCTTCTTTCTCTAACATGGCTCCCAATGGCGGTCCTCCCGTGTTGTTGATGAGTATATCAAAATGTTTATCAGATTCGTTCAGGTAATTTTTTACGGTTTCCTTGACGGATGTTGCATCAAAAAAATCAGCGACCAGATAATCATGTTGTTGAGATTGATGCTTTGCGAGTTGGGCTAACACTGCTGTTAACTTTTGCTTTGTCCTTGAGAGCAAGGTTACGTTGGCACCCATTTCCGCAAGCAGCAATGCCACCGCTTTCCCGATACCATCGGTACTCCCAGAAACTAATGCATTTTTCCCTTCTAGTTGAAAATTCATATGATGATTGTTAATACTGGTGTTGATTTTAATGTACCTCTACAGCCTTGACCATTTCTATCGTATCTTGCAAAATGCCTAGGGCTTCCGTTGTAGAAAATACGCCAGCCAAGGTAATATTATTTTTTAAATCTTCGGCCACGACAGCTAGGCGTTTTTCCAGATTATATATCAAATCATTTCTGGAAACAGGCGTTCGGTTTATCAAGAAGAATGCATCGAAGATCATAAAATGCTCCTTTTTAATACTGTTTAAATCAATGCCATCTTTTTTAGCCGCTTTCAATAGGGAGGCATTTTCCGGTACTAATTTTTTGGCTACAGCAATATGCGCTTCTTGGCTGACGCGGTAAGCGCTCAAGAAAGCTTCTTGTTGAGGCTTCAACTCTGGTGTACATTCTGTCCTTGATATTTGCCGAACCAAACGGGGGATAGGGCGGTAATCTATGGCCCACATCCCACTGAATCCACGATGGAATAAGGCCATAAATACCCGAATTTGTTGTTGATAAAAATCATTGGGACAAGAACCCGTGTAGTCAAATACAACGCTACAACTTTTCAATATTTGTGTACCAATGGCTAACTTT
>JAHDGC010000965.1 GCA_020627865.1 Saprospiraceae bacterium
TAGCATTAATCATCCCGTTCGCCTGATACACGGTATCCGTAATCGTGTTTTGCAGGTGGAGTACCGCAGGACAATCCCACGACGATTCATCGCAGCCCAATAAAGGTTCTTCCACGAGGACTTCAAGTACTGCAGCACTATTGCTTTGGTCTGTAACGGTAACGGTGTAGAAACCGGAAAGTAAGTTGTCGAGCGTTGCCGTAGTGGCTCCGGTATTCCACAGGATATTGTGATTGGACAAGCCGCCTTCAACGGCAAGCTTGATCGACCCGAGATGGCTGCACCCTTGGTGGGTAATCATCGCCGAAAGGTCTAGGGGATCGACGAAACTGGCACCCGCTACGCCACCCTCCACGTAGTCCATATAGGCACCGTCGGGAACCGCTTCCAAGGTGCTATCGGCCAGCATCGTGGTGCCACCGCTCAGGCTCATGTGGATCGGATCGCCAGAGGGGACATCTTCGGTGATGACGATGAAGGTACCCACTAAACCATCGCTGCTGCATTGCGCATCCATTTTATCCGTGCGGGTCAGGCCAATGTCTAACCTGTTGGCAACAGGATCGTATTTGCTAATGTATTGTTGGGGGTGCAGGCAAGAGTTGGTGGTATCCATCTGCACGGAAAGCACTGGCAAGCTCCCGAAGTGGATGCTACAAGCGAAGCCATGCAAGAAAACGGAATCTGCCTCGCCCTTTAACCGGAGTTCATAGGGGAGTTCCCCGTTCATGCTGACGGGTAAGGCCACCACATCATACCGGGCACTGCTGGTCGCCATACTGGACGGGCTATAGTTGTGGGTTAACCCGTAGTTTTGATTCAAGGCCTGCAAGTCTTGGCTGTTGACGATACCGTCTCCGTTGCCATCTTGGTATTTGCTGTTGACTTCGTATACGGCTGATGGCCAATCGACAGCGTCTTTGGGTTGCCATATCGTGCACACACTGTCACGGGCAGGGCCGCTGCTGCCTTCTGCCAATCCCCAGAAGAGGAGGTCGGTTTCGTCGGCGACGCCATCGTTGTTGAAGTCACCGGGGTGGACTTTGTCTAAAATGTTGAGGCTGTCTATGTCGATGTAGATGGATTTGCTGTAGAGGATGAGGTTAAAATTACCACCTGCATCAGGATGCCCTGGTGCATCCGGTCTAGTAACAATATCATTCGTAACGGAACAGCGATACCAACCCGAAGATGTTGGACTATAAAACTTATCTCCATGAATCGTATCTTGCACAACATCATCTTTATACCATGTATAATGATTGTTGAAAATTGTTCCTCCTGCTTCTACATATAAAGATGGACCTTCAATTAACGTTGAGATAGAATCCATTGGAGCATAAAAAACCACTTCATGTGAAGCAAGGCCTGGGATTTCTTCTAAGCCTTCAAATGTAAAGCTATTTTCATGTATGATAAACCACCAAAGCTTTGTTAGATTTGCCATGCTTGCGGGCAAAGGCCCTGATAAATTAGTATCAGAAAAACCCAAAACCCTAAGCTCTGTAAGGTTTCCAATATTTGCCGGAACAGTTCCTGTGAAATTATTAACTCCAAGATGTAGAGCCTGAAGGTTTACCAAACCGGAGAAACATTCTGGTATTGTACCTTCCAGTTGATTGAAGGCTCCCCTAAAGTCTATCATATTCGTTAAATTACACAAACTCTCTGGCAAAGTTCCAGTAAAATTATTAAAGGCCAAATCTAGCGTCAACATACCGGTAATATCTCCCAAGCTCTCAGGGATGGGGCCGGTAAAATCATTACGTCCAATATAAAAGCCAAAGAGTTCAGAATAATCACCAATATTTTCGGGAATCATCCCTGTAAAATTATTACCTCGAATATCTATAATAGGAACATTGTAGGCACTCTCAGGGATATGACCTGACATATTATAATTCCAACCTACAGCAAAAACATATATAGAGTCCAAATAGCCCACACTCTCAGGAATAGTACCTACCAAATTATTCTCATACAATAAGCAATGCTTGAGGTATTTCAAATTACCAATACTTTCAGGAAGAGTTCCCGTCAAATTATTGCCAGAACCACCCCAAGTACAATCAGGCATTCCATCCAAATCTAGACAAGTAACACAACCCTCCTCATTCAAACCAACTCCAAACCAACTATCAAGTGGCTCAGTCAATACCCATACACTATCCCAATTTTCCCCACCCGTTGCATGATAAAACTCCACCAACACCAGCGAATCCCGTTGTCGGC
>JAHDGC010000966.1 GCA_020627865.1 Saprospiraceae bacterium
TATCCTGAAAACGCAGAACAGCTTTAATGAAGTTTTATACAATTACGGCTACGACGGTGCCACCTATCCGGAAAAACACTGGATCATCACGGAATGTAATATTCCTAGAAAACCCTTTAGTGGTTCCTTGGGCGGGAATGATCCGCAGGTGAATTATGTGATCAAAGCTTATGTGCAATCTGTAATTTCCGACATCCTCCAATTGCACATGTATAAAATTGGGGAAGAGGTAGATTATTGGAATGCACAAGATGAATTTGAAATGATGGGACTTTATGGCCGATTGGATAACCTCAATCCGGGCTTTGAATACATCAATGATGAAGGCATTGCCATGAAAACAACTTCTGATCAATTATATGGCACTTCCTATGATCCGGCCAAAACCGCCCAGATGAATTTACCGGATGCGGTTGATGGAGCAGCCTTCGAGGATGTGAATGGGAATTATACTTATGTCCTTTGGGCAAAAACAACCATCGATAATTCGGAGGCAGCTAGTGCAACATATTCCTTTCCCGCTAACATGAATATTACAGAATTGTATAAAAAAATATGGAACTACTCCAATACCAATGAACACGAAGTAATTGCCGGAGAAGATATCGCCTTGGATGCCAGACCGATTTTCTTGTCAGAAACCCTAACGACACAGCCGGCTCCACTGGCAATTTTTGAAGCCAGCACCGTCGAGGGCTGCCCGCCTTTCAGTGTCACTTTTGAAAACTTCTCCCAACATGCAGATTCCTACCTCTGGACTTTCCCCGGCGGGACACCTGCCACTTCTACAGAAGCAAGCCCGACCGTAGTATATGATCAGCCGGGTTCTTTTAATGTAATTTTAGAGGTTTTTAATGAAGTAGATAACCATGTAAGCACAGAGTTGGAATATATCTTCTCCGAATCGCTCCCGCAATCCGATTTTGAATTTGTAGTCAACGGCCCCGATGTGAGTTTTGATAACAATGCTTTTAACGCAACGAATTACCTCTGGGATTTTGGCGATGGCTATACCAGTATTGGTCACAATCCGACACACAGCTATTTTGAAAACGGAGACTTTACCGTCAGTCTTGCAGCCATTAATGAGTGTGGTTCCGTAACGAGTACACAAAATTTAACAATAGGTGCACCACCCGTAGCAGATTTTAAATCGGCTTTCAATAATGCATGCGGCATTTTCACGGTTTACTTTCAGGATGATTCTCAATCTAGCCCAACCAGTTGGTTCTGGAGTTTCCCCGGTGGTTCTCCTTCCACTTCTACGGAGCAAAATGTCTTGGTGACTTATACCACACCGGGCGCTTATGATGTGAGTCTTCAGGTGACGAATGAATTAGGAACAGATGAACTTACGGAGTTTAATTATATTGTTTCGGAAATTTATCCACAAGCGAGTTTCAGCTCGACTATAGATGGCGTTACCGGAACATTCAACAATACTTCAACCGAATTTGCAGAATACCTCTGGGATTTTGGTGACGGTACAACGAGTACAGAGGCGAACCCGATTCATAATTTCCCCGGAGGCGGAAACTTTGATGTGCTCCTTACGGTAACCAACAGTTGCGGAGAAGTAACCAGTGCCCAAAGTGTTACCGTTACGGTGATGACAGCACCATCGGTAGATTTTACGGCGGATGCGACTTTCGGCTGTGCGCCATTTTCCGTCCAGTATCAAAGTCTCGCTACACCGAATACCAGCGATTGGGCATGGTCTTTCCCCGGTGGTAATCCTGCGACTTCTTCTGATCCGAATCCACTGGTGGTGTACGAATCTCCCGGTGTGTATGCGGCTACCTTAGAAGTGTCTAATGCTGTTGGCAATGATAGTGAAACGAGGACGAATTATATTGAGGTGGTGGAAGTTCCAGTTGCTGCATTTAATTTTACCGTATCCGGAACGACAGTCACCTTCGAAAATCTTTCTTCCAATGGAACCAGCTTCAACTGGAATTTCAACGATGGCAACAACAGCTTGGAAGAAAATCCAACCCATACTTTTTCCGAGGTCGGCAACTATACCGTTTGGCTTACCGTCGATAATGGATGCAGCACCAGTTTAATCTCTGCCGATATTGTCATTGAAGCGGCGCCACAAGCAGGCTTTTCTTATGACAATGCTACTGGATGTGCACCTTTTGTTGTAAACTATCAAGATAATTCTGGTGGCAATGTATCTTCGTGGTTTTGGTCTTTTCCCGGAGGAACACCGTCTTCTTCC